>JANLPD010000651.1:0-7199 GCA_031367045.1 Frankiales bacterium
TCGGCGTTCGCGATCCCGACGTACGGCTTCATGATCGCGATCGTCGGGATGACCCTGGTCGGGCTCTGGCGGCACTTCTTCGGCGACCTGCCGGACGTCGAGAGCGCGAAGTACACCATCAAGCCGGAGGGGTCTTTCGAGAGCGGCTTCACGGGGCTTGCCGCAGGCTTCCTTTTGCTGCGGGCGTTCTCGTCCGGCTGCGCGGCCCTGACCGGCGTGGAGGCGATCAGCAACGGCGTCCCTGCGTTTCGAAAGCCCAAGAGCAAGAACGCTGCGACGACGCTGCTCCTCATGGGCGTCCTCTCGGTCACGATGCTCACCGGCATCATCGCGCTGGGCAACCTGACCCACCTGCGGTACGCCGACGACCCCAAAAACCAGCTTCTGCTGGGCGGCCTGCCCGACCCGGCCTTCACGAGCCAGCCGACGGTGATCAGCCAGCTGGCGAACGCGGTCTTCGACGGCCCGCTGCACCCGCTGTTCTACGCCGTGGTGGCCTTCACCGGCGTCATCTTGATCCTCGCGGCCAACACGGCCTTCAACGGCTTCCCGGTGCTCGGCTCGATCCTGGCCCGGGACGGCTTCCTGCCGCGCCAGCTGCACACCCGCGGCGACCGCCTCGCCTACAGCAACGGCATCGTCCTGCTGGCCGGCTTCGCCATCGTGCTGATCGTCGCCTTCGACGCCCAGGTGACCAAGCTGATCCAACTCTACATCGTCGGCGTCTTCGTGTCCTTCACCACGTCCCAGACGGGCATGGTCCTGCACTGGAACAAGCTGCTACGCACCGAGACCGACAGGGCCCACCGCGCAAGGATGAAGCGCTCCCGGCTGGTGAACGGCTTCGGCCTGGTGATGACCGGCTTGGTGCTGGTCATCGTGCTCGTCACCAAGTTCACCCGCGGCGCCTGGATCGCGATCGCCGCAATGGCGGTGCTGTACCTGCTGATGGGTCGCATCAAGCGGCACTACGACCGGGTCAGGGTCGAGCTGGCGCCGACCGACGAGACCGTCCCCCAGCCCTCGCGCAACCACGCCATGGTGCTCGTGTCGAAGATCCACGCTCCGACGCTCCGGACGCTGGCCTACGCCAAGGCGACCCGCCCGCACGACCTCACGGCGCTCACCGTCTCGGTCGACCCGGAAGAGACCAAGGCACTGCAGGTCGAATGGGACCGGCGCGGCCTGGACATCCCGCTCACGGTTCTGGACTCGCCGTTTCGGGAGATCACGCGACCGATCCTGGACTACGTCAAGCGGGTGCGCCTGCAGTCACCGCGCGACGTCGTCACCGTCTTCATCCCCGAGTACGTCGTCGGCAACTGGTGGGAGCACCTGCTCCACAACCAGAGCGCCTTGCGGCTCAAGAGCCGCTTGATCTTCCTGCCCGGCGTCATGGTCACCTCGGTGCCCTACCAGCTGCGCTCGTCCGACCGGCGCTCCGCCGACGAGGACGGTCCCGCGGCTGGGGACGTCCGCCGGCCGCCCGTGAGTGGTCCGTCGGCCGACGGATGAGCCGGTCCGTGGGTGACGAGCTGGAACTGCTCGTCGGAGCGGTTGCCGCCGGTGGCGCCTGCGTCGCCCGGACGGAGGAAGGGCAGGTCGTGTTCGTCCGGCACACTCTGCCCGGCGAGCGGGTCGTCGCCATCCTCACGGGGGTGACGTCGTCGTTCCTGCGGGCGGACGCGGTGTCGGTGCTGTCGCCCGCACCGTCGCGGGTCGACGCCCCCTGCCCCTTTGCCGGCCCGGGGCGGTGCGGCGGCTGCGACTGGCAGCACGTGTCCCTCGACGAGCAGCGGGCCTTGAAGGCGGCGCTCGTCCGTGAGCAGCTGGTCCGCCTCGCCGGTCTGGATCCAGACATCGTCGTCGAGGAGCTTCCTGGTGCGCCGGACGGGCTCGGCTGGCGGACCCGGGTCCAGCTCGCTGCGGCGCCGGACGGCCGGCTCGGCTACCACCGGCACCGCTCGCACGACCTCGAGCACATCGACCACTGCCTCATCGCGACCCCTGACGTCGCCGCCATCGGTGCGCTGGACCTGCTCTGGCCCGGCGCCTCTGCCGTCGAGGTCGCAGCCGACGGCGCCCAACGCGTCGTGCACGTCTTCGGCCGCGGGGCTTCGGTGCCCCCGGTCGAGGCAGGAGTGGTTGTCGAGGGTCGTCCCGTGTCGGTGCCGCACGGCCTGCGCCATCACGTGCTGGGCCGGTCCTTCGAGGTGGCCGCCGGCGGTTTCTGGCAGGTGCACGTCTCTGCTGCGTCGGTGCTCGCCGCTGCAGTGCTGGACGGGCTGGACGCGCAGCCGGGGGAGAGCGTCGTCGACCTGTACGCCGGGGTCGGGCTGTTCGCCGCCCTGCTGGCCGAACGCGTCGGCCCGACCGGCTCGGTGCTGGCCGTCGAGGCCTCGCAGCGGGCCTGCGCGGACGCGGCCCGCAACACCGCGGACCAGCCGTGGGCGCGGGTCAAGACCGCCGAGGTGACCCCGGCACTGGTGTCGGGCCTGGCCGGTCGCCGCCGCGCACCCGGCCGGTCCGGTGGCTGGGCGGCGGCGTCCCGCGAGGAGGGGACGGGGGGTCCCGACCTCGTCGTCCTCGACCCCCCGCGGGCCGGAGCCGGCCTCGGCGTCACCCGGGCCCTGGCCGCCTTGCGCCCCCGGGCCGTGGCCTACGTCGCCTGCGAGCCGGCATCTTTCGCGCGTGACCTCAAGGTCCTGCTCGATGCCGGCTGGACGATGCCGTCGCTGCGCGCCTTCGACCTGTTCCCCATGACCGAGCACGTCGAGCTGGTCGCCCTGCTGCGCCCACCCCCGGCGGTCGGCCCCGATCCTTGAGGTGCCCGGTACCGACCAAGACGGGGAAGGCGGGTCGGGCCCGGCAGGTCAGGCGGGGAGCAGGCAGCGCAGGGCTCCTGGGCGGACCGTCACGGTGCACGGAAGCGTCGAGACCGGCTCGCCGTCGGCGAACACCCGGAACGCCCGGTCCGCGTCCAGGACGACCGTGCGACCTTGCGACACCGAGACCTCGGCGGCCAACACATGCGAGCCGGTGAACAGCTTGGGCAGCAACTTCAGGAACCGGCGTCGCGAGGTGGCCGAGGTCGTGACGATGTCCAGCAGCCCGTCGTGGACGGACGCCGACGGGGCCAGCTTCATCCCGCCGCCGTAGACCCCGGAGTTGGCTACCGCGAAGGACCAGCCGTGGACCGTAACGGCAACCCCGTCGACGGTGCACCTGAAGGACGCGTGCTTCCACCGGGCGACGGTCAGCAGCGCGCCGTAGAGGTAGACGAGCCGGCCGAGCGGCACAGGCGAGGACAGCACCCGCTCCTGTACCTCGCTGTCGAAGCCGATCGAGGCGATCCCCAGGAACGCCACGTCGCCGGCCATGCCCAGATCGACCCGTCCCTCCACGCCGGATGTCAGCACGCCACACCCCGCCACGATGTCGAGCGGGATCCCCACGGCGCGGGCGAAGTCGTTGCCCCGCCCGCCTGGGAGCACGCCCATCACCCCGTCGAGCGAGGCGACCACGCCGGCGACCCGGCCGACAATCCCGTCGCCACCCATCGCGACGGCCACCCGGTCGTCGGCCAGCGCTGCCGCGACGAGGGAGTCGGCATGGTCCAAGGACCGGGTCGGCGTCACCACGACGTCGTGCGCTGACAGCGCCGACGTGACGCGGGGAAGCAGCCTGGCGGCCCGCCCACCTCCGGCGGCGGGGTTGATCACGATCTGCAGCCGCACGAGCCGCCCCCTACGCGATCAGCTTGCCGGGGGTTCTGCGCCCCCGGTCCGGTGGTGGGTGATCGTGCACCCGCCGCTGGCTGACGAGCTAGTCGCTCAAGGGAGGGATGCGCAGGCGCAGGAACGGCACCCGCTCCAGGATCGCGGTGCCGGCCCGGTGGATCGCGACGCTGTCGCGGGTGAGCAGCCAGGACCAGGTCTCGGGTGCGGTCGGTTCGCGGCGAGCCAGGAAGGCGATCCGGCGGGTGGGGCCGGCGGCGATCAGGCCCCACTCCTGGGCCAGCGAGTCGTCGTCCCGGAGGGGAAGCGTCAGCGGGCGGGACCGGTCAGTCGGCACGTCCCGCGGCAGATCCCGGCCGAGCAGCACGGCCACAGCGCCGGCCGACACAAGAAGCTGCAGGCTCACGAGCAGGCTGGCGGGCACCGCCCCTTCGTCGGGTAGCACGAGGAGCGCCATGGTCGTTCCGGGCAGCAGGGCGCTGGTCTCCACGCTGTTCAGCCGGCCCTGCAGGGTTGTTCTGGGGGCGGGTGGACGGACATCGGCTGGCACCGCGGCAGCGGCCCGGCCGAACACGGACGAGCGGGGCGCCGGGGCGCGCTTGACAGCCTGCGGGGCCTTGAGGGCCTGGACAGCAGCACGCAGCGCCTGGACATGCTCATCGACCACGTTGGTCACACGGGGTTCCTCGACAGGTACATCGCGTTACTTGACCGGAGCGCTTGCTGACCGGAGCGCTTGCTTGACTGTGCGGGTGCCCGAACTCGTCCCACCTGGTTGGCCCGCGCAGGTGCTCCCGCCGCAGGCGCCCGACTGGGAGCGCTCGGTGGTGGCGTGGCTGTTCGACCTCTGCCCACCGGACTACCGGTCCCATGAGGTGCTCCGGCAGCACCCGGTCGTGCTGGCCCGCTTCGCGGCCGGCCACGTGCAGGCAGGCGTCCAGGCCGCGCGGGACGGGCGGAAGGGGCTGCGGGCCGAGCTGCGCGGCGTCGTACCGCCTGAGGTGGTGGAAGCCGCGCTGGCGGCGTACGACCGGGAGGGGCGGCGACTCGCCAACGCCGGTCGGCAGGTGGCGCTCGTGGACGGCGCGCTGCGGGGGGAGCGCTGGGTCCCCCGCCTATGAGCTGCCTGTGAGGCGCGACCGCAGCGCGGCGCAGTCCGATCGGACGCGGCGCGCGAACGTCGTTGCGCAGGCGTTCTCCGGGGTAGGACAACTAGACTTCGGTGCGCCCCCAGGACAGGAGAGCTTGTGAGCTTGCTCGAGACGGTGCACGGCCCGGCCGATCTGAAGCGGTTGTCCGGGCCCGAGGTCGAGTTGCTGGCCGCCGAGGTGCGCGACTTCATGGTCGACGCGGTCGCCAGGACCGGCGGCCACCTGGGTGCTTCGCTCGGCGTCGTGGAACTGACGCTTGCGCTGCACCGCGTCTTCGACAGCCCGCGTGACCGCATCTTGTGGGACACCGGGCACCAGGCCTACGTCCACAAGATCATCACCGGGCGCCAGGCCGGCTTCGGCACCCTGCGCAAAAAGGGCGGTCTGTCGGGCTATCCGAGCCGAGCGGAGTCCGAGCACGACCTCGTCGAGAACTCCCACGCCAGCACCGCACTGTCCTACGCGGACGGCATCGCCAAGGCCTACCGACTGCGCGGCGAGAAGCGCCATGTCGTTGCGGTCGTCGGCGACGGGGCCCTCACCGGCGGTATGTGCTGGGAGGCGCTCAACAACATCGCGGCGACCGACAACCCGGTTGTCATCGTGGTCAACGACAATGGGCGCTCCTACTCACCCACGATCGGTGGCCTCGCCGACCACCTCGCGACCCTGCGGATGACGCAGTCCTACGAGAAGGCTCTCGACACGGTGCGGGCGACCTTGTCCCGTACCCCCATCGTCGGGCCACCGCTCTACACCGCGCTGCACGGCCTCAAGCGCGGGGTGAAGGACTTCCTGCAGCCTCAGGTGCTCTTCGAGGACCTGGGCATAAAGTACGTCGGCCCGATCGACGGCCACGACGTCGTCGCGATGGAGTCCGCTCTGCGGCGGGCCCGCGACTACGGGGCGCCGTGCATCGTCCATGCAGTCACGACCAAGGGCTACGGCTACCAGCCGGCCGTCGACGACGAGGCGGACTGCCTCCACAGCATCAGCCCCGGCACCGACCCGCTGACCGGCAAACTCGTCACCGCCGGCGCCCGGTCGTGGACCAACGTCCTGTCCGAGGAGATGGTCAAGCTGGGCGCCGAGCGTCCTGACGTCGTCGCCATAACCGCTGCGATGCTCCTCCCGGTCGGGCTGTTCGCCTTCTCGCAGGCCTATCCGGAGCGCACCTTCGACGTCGGGATTGCCGAGCAGCATGCTGTCACGAGCGCTGCGGGCCTGGCCATCGGCGGTCTCCATCCGGTCGTCTGCCTCTATGCGACCTTCCTCAACCGCGCCTTCGACCAGGCGCTCATGGATGTCGGTCTGCACGCGCTGCCAGTGACCTTCGTGCTGGACCGGGCTGGCATCACCGGCGAGGACGGCGCGTCCCACAACGGGATGTGGGACCTGTCGATACTGCAGCTCGTCCCGGGCCTGCGAATCGCTGCGCCGCGCGACGCCCCGACACTGCAGGAAGAGCTGCGCGAGGCGCTCGCCGTCGAGGACGGCCCCACCGCGGTCCGCTTCCCCAAGGGCGCCGTGGGCGGGGACCTCGTCGCGCTCGAGCGCGTTGGCGGCGTCGACGTCCTGCACCGCGGTACGACGAAGGACGTGCTCCTGGTGGCCGTCGGCGCAATGGCGCGGCTCGCCCTGGACGTGGCGGCTCGCTGCGCCGACCAGGGCGTCGGCGTCACTGTCGTGGACCCTCGCTGGGTCAAGCCGGTCCCGGCAGCGCTGGTCGATCTCGCGCGCGACCATGGCCTCGTCGTGACGGTGGAGGACAACGGCCGCACGGGCGGCGTCGGGTCGCAGATCTCGCAGACGTTGCGCGACGCCGGCGTCGACGTACCGACTCGAGACCTGGGCATCCCGCAGCGGTTCCTCGACCACGGCACGCGCGCGCAGGTCCTCACCGAGATCGGTCTCACCGCCCAGGACGTCGCCCGCCGGGTCGTTGAGACGGTGGCTTCGCTGTCCGGTGAGGACCTCGACGCCTCATCCGGTGCGGTCGCGGACTCCGACTCGGGTCGCTCGCCAAACAGCTGACGGGCCGATCGGGCTGGGCAAACGTCAGCGATAGAGGACGTTGGTCAGCCACGGCGCATCCGCGGCCGGGTCGCGCAGCAGGATCTGCTCGGGCCGGCCGCCCTCGGGAACCAGCGCCAGCTCGTCGGCCGTGATGAGAACAGGCCGCGGGAAGCCGCGGTCCGCCGGCGAGGTAGCGGCAGCCGCCGCCGGGCCGAACGCCGGGTCGATAAGGGCCAGCTTGGTCCAGCCGCGGCGGCGCATAGGGACAACCGCAGCGGCCATGCCGCCAGCCTCC
>JANLPD010000659.1:0-4760 GCA_031367045.1 Frankiales bacterium
GAGCCGTCCGTACGGCGTCGACGCGTGCGCGAGCCAGAGCAGCCGGGCCGAGCGTCGGCTCCCGGTCGGGTGAAAGAACGTCCCGCCCTCACCCGCGAGCGCCTCGGCGACGCGAAGGGCTGACGACAGCAGGACCGGGACACCAGCGCCGGTCGCAACCGCAGCCGCGCTCACCTTGCTCGCCATTCCACCGGTGCCGAGGCCGGCCCGTCCCCGGCCGCCGATGGCCAGACCCGCCAGGTCCGCGGGACCCCTCACGTCTTCGACCAGCCGGGCACCTGGCTTGCGGGGGTCACCGTCATAGAGCCCGTCGACGTCAGAAAGCAGGACGAGCGCGTCGGCGCGGACAAGATGGGCGACAAGAGCGGCGAGCCGGTCGTTGTCACCGAAGCGGATCTCTTCGGTGGCGACAGCATCGTTTTCGTTGACGACGGGCACGACGCCGAGGACGAGCAGCCGGTCGAGCGTGGTGCGGGCATTGCGGTAGTGGGCGCGGCGCACCAGGTCCTCAGCGGTGAGCAGCACCTGCCCTACGGTGCGCTCGTGCCGCGAGAACGCGGTCGCGTAGCGCTGGACCAGCAGGGACTGGCCCACCGAGGCGGCCGCTTGCTGCGTCGCGAGATCGCGGGGTCGCGCCGACAAGCCCAGGGGTGCAAGGCCGGCGGCGATCGCGCCACTGGAGACCAGGACGAGCTCGCCCCCTCGACGAGCGAGGGCCTCCACGAGCGCGTCCAGCCGGGTCCCGTCCAGGCCGCCGGCCGCGGACGTCAGCGAGGACGACCCGACCTTGACGACGACGCGCTTGGCCCCTGCGACCGCCCCCCGGCCCGTCATCTCAGTCCTCGTCGTCAGGGCCGGGGTCGGTCACCAGCCGGTCGAAGGCGGGGAGGTCCCTGACGTCCAGGCCGAGCCGCTCCGCCCGCCGGACGTCTTTTTGCACCCGGCGTTCCGGGGCGCCGACGCGGTCGTCCTGCTCCAGTCGGATGTCCTGGCCGCGCAGGCCGGAGGAGAACTCCTCGAGCTCGGTCGGCTTCCAGTCGAACGACACCTCGCCGATGGTCACCATGGCGCCCGGCTTGGCGCCGGCTGCGGCCAGTGCCTTCTCAACGCCGAGGCGGGCCAGGCGGTCGCCCAGGTAGCCGACGGCTTCGTCGTTGTTGAAGTCCGTCTGCACGATCCAGCGTTGCGGCTTCACCCCGCGTACGACGAAACCGCCGTCCTCGGCCTTGACGGTAAAGCCCAGGTCATCCACGGCGGTCGGGCGCAGAACGATCCGGGTGGACGCCTCGAACGGCTTGGCGGCCCGGTCATCCGCCACCAGCTTGGCCAAGGCGAAAAGTAGCTCGCGCAGGCCTTCGCGGGACACCGCCGAGATGGACAGAACCTGCAGGCCACGGGCTTGGAGCTCGGGGGTGACCAGCTCTGCCAGCTCGCGTCCCTCCGGGACGTCCACCTTGTTCAGCACGACGAGGCGGGGCCGGTCCGACAGCGTTGTCTTGTACTGCTCGAGCTCTGCCTCGATGACGTCGAGGTCGGTGAGCGGGTCCCGCCCGGGTTCGTAGGTCGCGCAGTCCAGGACATGGACCAGCACCGAGCAGCGCTCGACGTGGCGCAGGAACTCCAGCCCGAGACCCTTGCCCTGGGAGGCGCCCGGGATCAGACCGGGGACGTCAGCGACGGTGAACGTCGTGCCGCCGGCCTCGACGACGCCAAGGTTGGGCACGAGCGTGGTGAAGGGATAGTCGGCGATCTTGGGCTTAGCAGCGCTCACGGAAGCCACCAGGGAGGACTTGCCCGCACTCGGGAAGCCGACGAGCGCCACGTCGGCGACGCTCTTGAGCTCGAGCACGACCTCCTTGACCTCGCCCGGCTCGCCGAGCAACGCGAAACCGGGCGCCTTGCGCTTCACGCTGGCGAGCTGGGCATTGCCCAGGCCGCCTCGTCCACCCGCGGCGATCACAAAGCGGGTGCCCTCACCGACGAGGTCAGCGAGCTGGCCGCCGTGCTCGTCGAGCACGACCGTGCCGTTGGGCACCGCCAGCTCGACGGTGGCACCGGTGGCACCGTCGCGGTTGCCGCCCTGGCCGGGCTTGCCGCTGCCGGCCTTCTGGTGCGGGTGGAAGTGGAAGTCCAGCAAGGTGGTCGTGTTGTGCTCGACCACCAGTACGACGTCACCGCCGTTGCCACCGGTCCCACCGTCTGGACCGCCGAGCGGCTTGAACTTCTCGCGGTGGATGCCCGCGCAGCCGTGCCCGCCATCGCCGGCGGCGACGTGCAGCGCGACGCGGTCGATGAACGTGGTCATGGCTTCCCTGCTATCTCAATGTGCGCTGCATGTTGAGGTCCGGCGACCAGATCACGAAGGGCGGGCCCGGGAGTCCCGGCCCGCCCTGTCGTGTGTGCTCCCCGCCGCCGTCCCGTGCTGCTGTCCTGTCGGGTGCTGGCTGTGATGAGCCGGTCGGCTAGCCGACCGCGACGATGTTCACCGTCTTGCGGTCGCGCTTGCGGCCGAACTGGACCGCTCCAGCAGTCAGGGCGAACAGCGTGTCGTCGCCACCCCGGCCGACGCCGTCACCCGGATGGAAGTGCGTTCCGCGCTGCCGGACGATGATCTCGCCCGCCTTGACCACCTGGCCGCCGAACCGCTTGACGCCGAGGAACTGGGCATTGGAGTCGCGGCCGTTGCGCGAGGAGCTCGCGCCCTTCTTGTGAGCCATCTCTACTTCCCCGTCTCGATGCCCGTGACCCGGACCTGGGTCAACTGCTGGCGGTGACCCATCCGCTTCTTATAACCGGTCTTGTTCTTGTACTTCATGATGTTGATCTTTGGGCCCTTGGTCTGCGCGACGACCTCAGCGCTGACCGTGACGCCGGCGAGCGCTTTGGCGTCGCTCGTCACGGCGCCCTCGTCGACCAGGAGCAGGGCCGGCAGGATCACCGACGCCCCCGCAGTACCGGCGAGCTTCTCGATCTCGAGGACGTCACCGACGGCGACCTTGTACTGCTTGCCGCCGGTCTTGACGATGGCGTACACGGTGGGGCTCCTCAGGCTTGCACTCACATGGCGGCACGGGCACGGGCACGCGCAGGAAAACGCGTCGCTGACGCGCTCGGGCGAGACTACCGGACCGGTCGACCGGCGTCGAACAACCGCCGACCGCTCAGCTGGCAGGGGGGCCGGCCGGGCGGCTGGTGGCCCGTCGGCGCCGCTTCAGGGCCGGCTCGACCGGCTCTGGCTCGACCGGCTCTGGCTCGACCGGCTCTGGCTCGGCCAGCTCTGGCTCGGCCAGCTGCGTGGGGAGATCGGGCTGCGCCTCGACCTCGGCCGCAGCGCTCAGTTCGGCGAGCTCACTCTCGGGGGCCAGGGTCGCCTCAGAGGGCGCACCAGAGCCACGGCCGCCACGGCGGCGGCGGTTGCGCGTGCCACCGGAGGCCCCTTCACCTTCGGACGGCGTGCCGTCCAAGCGGTCGTTCGCGGCGTCCTTCGAGGTGCCGTCCGGGGCTTCGGAACTGAGTCCAGCCGCGGCGATGGCGAGCGCCGGGGCGGCCGACGCACCTCTTCTCGGCGTACCCGCCTCCTTCTTCGAACCGGACCGGTCGCGGCCAGCACGCTCGCTGCGGTCTGCCGTGCGATCCCCGCCACCGCCACCGCCACCGTTGCCATTGCCACCGCCGTCGCCGCGCTCGGCCTTGGGTTCCACCGGGTCGGAGTGGACCAGGACGCCGCGCCCGCTGCAGTGGTCGCACGTCTCGCTGAACGACTCGAGCAGGCCCTGGCCGACGCGCTTGCGGGTCATCTGGACCAGGCCGAGCGAGGTGACCTCGGCCACCTGGTGCTTGGTCCGGTCGCGGCCGAGGCACTCGACGAGCCGGCGCACCACGAGGTCACGGTTGCTCTCCAGGACCATGTCGATGAAGTCGACGACGATGATCCCGCCCATATCGCGCAGCCGGAGCTGACGGGCGATTTCCTCGGCGGCCTCGAGGTTGTTGCGCGTGACGGTCTCCTCGAGATTGCCGCCCTTTCCGACGTACTTGCCGGTGTTGACATCGATGACGACCATCGCCTCGGTGCGGTCGATGACCAGCGAGCCACCGGAGGGCAGATGCACTTTGCGGTCGAGCGCCTTCGACAGCTGCTCGTCGATGCGGTGCTCGGAGAACACGTCCTTGTCTGACGTGTGCCGGGACAGCCGCGGAGCCAGGTCCGGGGCCACGAACTCCACGTAGTCGCGGATCGTGTCCCACTCGCTGTCACCCTGAACGACCAGCTTGCTGAAGTCTTCGTTGAAGACGTCCCGGACGACCCGGATGACGAGGTCGGGCTCGGCGTGCAGCAGGACCGGGGCCCCACCCTTGGCGGACTTGGCTTTGATGACCTCCCACTGCGCCTGCAGCCGGCGTACGTCGAGGGCGATCTCCTGCTCGCCGATGCCCTCAGCCGCCGTACGGATGATCACGCCCGCATCCTCGGGGACCACGGTCTTCAGGATCGCTTTGAGCCGGCTGCGCTCGGTTTCCGGGAGCTTGCGGCTGATGCCGGTCATCGAGCCCTCAGGCACGTAAACCAGGTAGCGGCCGGGCAGGCTGATCTGGCTGGTCAGGCGGGAGCCCTTATGGCCGATCGGGTCCTTGGTCACCTGGACCAGAACCTCCTGGCCGCCCTTGAGGACCTGCTCGATCTTGCGCGGCGCCCCGGAGACCTGGGCGTCGTAGTTGACCTCGCCGGCGTACAGGACGGCGTTGCGGCCCTTGCCGAT
>JANLPD010000684.1:0-2636 GCA_031367045.1 Frankiales bacterium
GCGTCGTCCTGCATCTTGCCGTCGATCATCACGGCGCCGCGGCCGTCCTCGCCCATCTCCTGCACGACCCGCTTGGCCCAGGCGACCTCGGCCGCCTCGGGCGAGAAGACCTTCTTGGCGATGTCGATCTGCACCGGGTGCAGCGTCCAGGCGCCCACGCAGCCCAGCAGGTAGGCGTTGCGGAACTGGTCCTCGCAGGCGACGACGTCCTTGATGTCGCCAAAAGGCCCGTAGTAGGCGTAGATCCCGTGCATGGCGCAGGCGTCGACCATGCGGGCGACGGTGTAGTGCCATAGGTCCTGCTGGTGGGTGGCGCGCGGAGCCTCGACGCCGCCATCGGGGGTGGGGACAGCGTCCTCGCGGACGAGGTAGCCGGGGTGACCCCCTCCGACGCGGGTGGTCTTCATGCGGCGGTTGGCCGCGAGATCCGCCGGGCCGAGCGAGATGCCCTGCAGGCGAGGCGAAGCGCCGCAGATCTCCTCCACCGAGGCCATGCCCCGGGCGGTCTCCAAGATGGCGTGCACCTGGATCGGCCGGGACAGCCCTGCCTTGGCCTCGAGCTGGGCCAGCAGGCGGTCGACGTAGTGGATGTCCTCGGGGCCCTCGACCTTCGGGACCATGATGACGTCGATCTTGTCGCCGGCCTCGGTGACCAGCGTCGTGAGGTCGTCGAGCGCCCAGGGGCTGCCGAGGTCGTTCACGCGGGTCCAGAGCTGGGCCTGCCCGAGGTCGGCGGTCCTGGCGACCTGGACGAGCCCGGCGCGCGCTGCCTCTTTGTTGGCGGCCTGGACGGCGTCCTCGAGGTTGCCCAGCAGGACGTCGACCTTGGCGGCGATGTCGGGGACCTTGGCGACCATCTTGGGGTTGGACGGATCGAAGAAGTGGATCATCCGGGAGGGTCGCCAAGGCACCTCCCGCAGCGGCTCGGGGGCACCGACGGCGAGGGGGCGGAAGAAGTCTTTGGCGCTGCGCACGGACAACACCGTAGACACCGGCGGCGAGTGGTCTGCGCGCCGCCCCGCGAAGACCGGACAACCCTTGCGCGTGCAACTACGATGCGCGGATGGCTGTTGTCCAGAAGGACCTCCCGCGGGTCAGCTCCCGGGTTGTCGCCTCCCGGGTTGTCGCCTCCCGGCCGAGCGAGCTCGAGCTCGGGGCCTGGCGGACGTTGCTGCGCGCCCACGACCAGGTGGTCCGAAAGCTCGAGGCCGAGCTCGTCGCCGAGCACGACCTCCCGCTGCCGTCCTACGACGTCCTGCTCCAGCTGGCCGAGAGCGAGGGCCGCCGGCTCCGGATGACCGATCTGGCTGACCGTGTCCTGCTGTCGCGCTCGGGCTTGACCCGGCTCGTGGACCGGCTCGAGCGTGAGGGCCTGGTGGAGCGGCAGTCCTGCCCCAACGACGCCAGGGGCACCCACGCGGTGCTCACCGCGGCCGGCCTCACCCGGCTGCGGGGCGCCGCCCCCACCCACCTGCGGGGCATCGCCGAGCACGTGACGAGCAAGCTGTCCGCCCACGAGGTCGCGACCCTGACGACGCTGCTCAGCCGGCTAATGACGGATGGCCAAGTGCCTCCCCCTACGGGCGGCTGCGGCGCCGCCGAGGGGCTGGCCTGACCGAGGAGGCGGGACTGGCCGAGGGGCAGAGCGAGGGTCTGGGCGCGACGTCTCGTGGCGCCGTTTTCCGGGACGCTCTGGGCGTCGGTCTCGCCGTCGGCTCCTACGGCATCGCGTTCGGCGCGGCCGCCTCCGTGGCCGGGCTGTCGGCATTGCAGGCGCTCACGCTGTCGGCGCTGATGTTCACGGGCGCCTCGCAGTTCTCCCTGGTGGGGGTGCTGGGCAGTGGTGGAGCGGTGGTGACGGGCGTCCTCGGTGCGGTCCTGCTCGGGACGCGCAACACCCTTTACGCCGTACGGCTTTCGACCCTGGTCCCGGCCAGTGGGATCCGGCGCCTGTTCGCCGCCCACCTGACCATCGACGAGACGACGGCAACTTCGACTGCGGCGCCACCTGCCCTTGCCGGATTGGCCTTCTGGACCACTGGCATCTCGCTGTATCTGCTCTGGAACGCCACGACGGTGCTGGGGGCGGTGGGTGCCTCCCGCTTCGGCGATCCCGCTGCGCTCGGGCTCGACGCAGCAGTCCCGGCGGCTTTCCTCGGGCTGCTCTGGCCGCGGCTACGCGACGGGGAAGCGCGGCGGACCGCCCTGGTCGGCGGCCTGCTCGCGGCGGCGGCCGTGCCCTTCACCCCGGCCGGCGTCCCGGTGCTGCTGGCCGGCCTGGCCGTGCTGCCGCTCCTTCTGCGGAGGCAGCCATGACCTGGGTCGCCGTCCTGGTCGCCTCTGTGGCCTGCCTACTCCTGAAGGTCGCGGGATGGTCGGTCCCGGCCCGCTTCCTGGAGGGTGACCGGCTCCGGCGTACGACGGTGCTGCTGCCCGTCGCCCTGCTGGCTGGTCTGGTCGTCGTCCAGACCCTCGGCAGCGGCCGGCACCTGCTCCTCGACGCGCGGTCGGCCGGCCTCGCGGTCGCGGCGGTGGCGTTGCTGCTCCGAGCCCCGTTCCTCGTTGTCGTCGTGGCCGCTGCCGCAACGGCGGCGGTGCTGCGCGTGCTCTGAGGTCTGCGTACTGCGGAGGTTGGT
>JANLPD010000006.1:0-2445 GCA_031367045.1 Frankiales bacterium
CGCCGTTGCTGCCGACCAGGGCCTGCAGGTTGTCGCCGACCACTGCGACAACGGCTCGTTCGCCCTCGACATCCATGTCGATGTCACCGTCGACGTCGGCGATGTCGAGCAGCCGCTCGAGGTAGTCGCCGGCGATGTCGCCCTCCTGCACCAGCAGGTCGTCCGGGACGGGCGAGTCGGTCCTGGCGGTGGTGGCCGTGGTGGTGATGTCGGTGGCGGTGGCGCTCTCCGCGCCGGGGGTAGTGGTCTCGCTCACGGCAGGTCTCGGTCCTTCGGTCGGGTGGTGCGGGCGTGCTGGTCAGGAGGGGCGTACTGGTCAGGAAGCGGGCGTGCTGGTCAGGGCCGGCGCCGGGCGTGGCCTAGCGCCGTCCGCCGCGCCGGCCGTTTTTCTTCTTCCGCGAGCCGTCCTGGCGCCGGGCCGCCGGGCCGCCGGCGTGCGCGGGGCTCGCGGGCGCCCCCGCCGGGGCCAAGTCGCCATCGAGGTCGCCCTCGAGGGCCGTCGCTGGACCGTCGACGCCCGACGGCAGGTCTTTCGGGCCGGCCGTCTGCGGGCCGGCCCCCTTGCGGCCGCCGCCCTTCGGACCAGCCGAACTCTTGCCCTCGGGCTCCTTGCTCAGGCTGACCGGGACGGTGCCACCAGGAGTACCGGGCTCGATCGGAGGCATCCGCTTGATGACGTAGTGCTGCTGTCCCATCGACCAGAAGTTGGTCGTGAGCCAGTACAGCAGGACGCCGATCGGGAAGAACTGGCCGGAGACCGCAAACGACAGTGGCAGCACGTAGAGCATGACCCGTTGGACCATGACCTGGTTGGGGTCGGTCACGGCGCCCGCGCGGGCCATCATCTGACGCTGCGTCCAGAACGTCGTCGCACCCATGATCACGATCATGATCACAGCCACGATGCGGACGTTGGTCGCGTTGGCACCCAAAGCCGTGAGGAAGTCGTGACTGCTCTTGAACCCGGCCGAGATGGGCGCCCCGAAGACCTTGGCGCTGCCGCCCTGCTCGAGCAGTTGCGCGGACAGGCCGAACTTCGGCTTGGCACCGGGCTTGAACTCGCGCATCACGCTGAACAGAGCGAAGAAGACCGGGAGTTGCAGGACCAGCGGGAGGCAGCCTGAGATGGGGTTGGCGTTGTGCACCTTGTACAACTTCATCATCTCGGCGTTCAGCGTCTCGCGGTCGCCCTTGTGCTTCTTCTGCAGGTCTTTCACCAAGGGCGCAAGCTGCTGCATCCGGCGCTGCGACTTGATCTGCTTCACGAACAGCGGGAACAGCGCGAGGCGTACGACCACGGTCAGCAGGATGATCGACAATCCCCAGGCCCAGCCGCTGGACGGGTTGAGGAAGGACGCGAGGCCGGAGTGGATGGTCTTCAGCAGGAAGGCCACCGGTGCAGCGAGAAAGCTCAGCACGTGCGTGCTCCAGGTCGAGGTGGGGTGCGTTCGCGCACGTCGGGGGTGCGTGCTGTGTCCATGATGGACGACGACGGGGATCGGCGCGCCGGTACGGGGTCGTGTCCCCCTGGGTGGAACGGGTGGCAGCGGCCGATCCGGCGCACCGCAAGCCAGCCCCCGCGCAGGGCGCCGTGCTCGACGACGGCCTCCGCGGCGTAGGCGCTGCAGGAGGGGGCGAAGCGGCAGTGCTGCCCGAGCAACGGGCTGATCCACCGCCGGTAGCCGCCAACGAGCGAGAGCAGCAGCCGTGCGAGCGGGCTCACCGCCCGCTCCGGGCGGTCACGTCTGCGGCCGGTGCGGTACGACGGGGTGCGCGGGCCTGACCCTTGGCCAGCGCGGCCGCCAACGCCGCGTCAAGGTCCAAGCCCAAAGTCGCACTGTCTGCCGACCCGGCGCCGGCCTGCGCACGAACGACCACGCGCATACCGGCCGGGAGGCGGTCGAGCCGGTCGCCCAGCAGATGGCGCAGGCGCCGGGAGGTGCGGTGCCGCACGACCGAGCCGCCCACCGTCTTGCCGACGACGAGGCCCGCGGTGGAAGGGTGGCCGCCTGACCGGTCCGATTCAGGGGCGGGAAGCAGGAACACCGCAAGCAGCGGACGGCGGGCGTGGGCACCTCGCCGCACCACGTCGGTGAACTCTGCTGACCTGCGCACCCGGCGCTCGGGCGGGAGCACCGGCGCCTCCGGTTGGGGCGGTACTGCTGATGGATGAGGGGGAGTCGGGTCGCCGGGAGTGCGCGTCAGGCGCTGAGCTCGCTACGGCCCTTGCGGCGACGAGCCGCCAGGATCTCGCGCCCGGCCCGGGTGCGCATGCGCAGCCGGAAGCCGTGCGTCTTCGCGCGACGGCGGTTGTTCGGCTGGAAAGTGCGCTTGCTCACGGTCGGGCTCTCCGTCGGGTGGTGCCGGTGTGAGCGCGAAACAGGCTCGGGGCCGGCGGGTGCGGGTGCTGACAGACTGCTTCCAAGGTACGGACGTCTGCTGTCC
>JANLPD010000022.1:0-6783 GCA_031367045.1 Frankiales bacterium
GGGGTCCCCGCCCCGGGGGCTTCCACCCCGGGGCCCCCCCATAAAAAACCGGGGGCGGGGGGGGGGGGTCCCCGCCCCCCCCCCCCGCCCCCCCCCCCCGACGGTCGGCACCCGGTCCTTCGCGCCGGTCACCAGGTCGCGCCCGGGTGGGAGCGGTGCAGGTGCTGCAGCTCGGCGAGCAGGAAGCCGAAGGCCTCGGTGTGCAGGCCCCGCCGGCCACCGGTGGGCCGCCAGGTGGTCTCGGGGACGGCGAGGCGAGCCTCGTCGAGAACGTCGCCGACTGTGCGCTCCCACGCGGCGCGCAGCGTCGAGGGGAGGACCGCGAAGCCGCGACTGGCGAGGTCCTGCACGAGCTCGTCGTCCTCGAACAGCTCGCAAGAGTACGGCCACACCTCGTCGAGGCCGGCCTGCACGCGCCGGGCGCTCTCCGGCGTGCCGTCGCCGAGGCGCACGACCCAGGACCGGGCGTGGTCGAGGTGGTAGGTCACCTCTTTGACCGCCTTCGCGGCGACCCCCGCGACGATCTCGTCGGTCGAGCGGGTCAGCGCGGCGTACAGCTCGACCTGCCACGCCGAGAACAGCAGCAGGCGCGCCATCGTGCGGCCGAAATCGCCCCCGTCGAGCTCGACCAGCTGGCAGTTGAGGAAATCCGGCTCCTCGCGCAGGAAGGCCAGGTCGTCCTCGTCGCGACCGGCACCCTCGAGCTGGCCCGCGCGGGCCAGCAGGACGCGGGCCTGCCCGAGCAGGTCGAGGGCGACGTTGGCAAGCGCCACGTCCTCCTCGATCTGCGGTGACCGCGCGGCCCACTCGACCAGGCGCTGGGCCAGGATCAGCGCGTCGTCACCCAGCCGCAGGCAGTAGGCGGAGACGTCGCTCTGAACGGCTGTCCTCACAGGTGCTGCACCTCGGCGGGCAGCTGGTAGAACGTCGGGTGCCGGTAGGTCTTGTCGGCGGCCGGGTCGAAGAAGGAGTCCTTCTCCTGCGGCGAGCTGGCCGTGATGTCCTCAGCGGGCACCACCCAGATGCTCACCCCCTCCTGCCGCCTGGTGTAGACGTCGCGCGCGTTGCGCAGGGCGAGGCAGGCGTCGGGTGCGTGCAGGCTGCCGACGTGGGTGTGCGACAGGCCGCGCCGGCTGCGGACGAAGACCTCCCAGAGCGGCTCGCTCATGCGGCACCAGCCGTGGTGCCACAGGGGGCGCCGGTGCGGTGCTTGTCGGCGTACGCCTTGGCAGCGGCGCGGACCCATGCGCCGTCCTCGTGGGCCTGGACGCGGGTGGCCAGACGTTGGCGGTTGCAGGGGCCGTCGCCCTTCATGACGGCGAAGAACTCCGCCCAGTCGATCTCGCCGAAGCGGTAGTGGCCGGTCTCGGCGTCCCACTGCAGGAGCGGGTCGGGAAGGGTCAGCCCGAGGACCTCGGCTTGCGGGACGCAGGCGTCGACGAAGCGCTGGCGCAGGTCGTCGTTGCTGAACCGTTTGATGCCCCAGGCCATCGACTGCGCACTGTAGGGGCTCGCGTCGTCGGACGGGCAGAACATCATCAGCGCCGGCCACCACCAGCGGTCGACGGCGCCCTGAGCCATCCGGTGCTGGGCCGGGGTGCCCCGCGACAGGGTGAGCAGCGCCTCGAAGCCCTGCCGCTGGTGGAAAGACTCCTCCTTGCAAATCCGCGTCATCGCCCGGCCGTAAGGACCGTAGGAGCAGCGGGTCAGCGGTATCTGGTTCATGATCGCGGCACCGTCGACGAGCCATCCGATGCAGGCGACGTCGGCCCACGTCGGGGTCGGGTAGTTGAAGATCGTGGAGTATTTCTGGCGACCGGTGTGCAGCAGCTCCAGCAGCTCGGACCGGTCGACCCCGAGGGTCTCGGCGGCGCTATAGAGGTAGAGCCCGTGGCCCGCCTCGTCCTGCACCTTGGCCAGCAGGATCGCCTTGCGTTTGAGCGACGGCGCGCGGGTCAGCCAGTTGCCCTCGGGCTGCATCCCGATGATTTCGGAGTGCGCGTGCTGGGCGATCTGGCGGATCAGGGTCTTGCGGTAGCCCACCGGCATCGCGTCCCGCGGCTCGACCCGCTCCTCGGCCGCGACGAGGGCCTCGAAGGCGGCTTGGCTCTCCTGCTCGCCCATCTGGTGACCTCCGCCTTGGCTGACCGACCGTTCGTTCGGGCTATCCTCCCATGCAGCAAGGCGCTGTCAAGGTGGGAGGGATGGCCCGTGGTAGTCCAGAAGCGACCCGCGCGCTACACGCTCGACGCCCTGCTGGAGATCTGCGTCCGCGAGTTCATCGAGCGGGGCTACGACGCGACCTCCATGGAGGATCTGGCCCGCTCGGCCCGGCTCACCAAGAGCTCGATCTACCACCACGTTTCGGGCAAGGAGGAGCTGCTCCGCCTCGGAGTCGCCCGCGGCGTGGATGCGCTGTTCGCGGTCTTTGACGAGGAGGGCAGCACGAGCGGCCGGGCGGTCGAGCGCCTCGAGCACGTCGTACGCCGAAGTGCTGACTGCCTCGTGGCCCACCTCCCCCACGTGACCCTGCTGCTCCGGGTCCGGGGCAACACCGAGGCCGAGCGGTGGGCGCTTGAGCGACGGCGCGAGCTGGACCGCCGGCTGACCGAGCTGGTGCAGGCGGCCATCGAGGAGGGCGACCTGCGGGGCGACCTCGACCCGCGGACCGTCACGCGCCTGGTGTTCGGGATGCTCAACTCGGTCACCGAGTGGTACCGCCCGGACGGCGGTGTGACCGGTGAGCAGCTCGCGGATGCGCTGGTGGCGCTGTCTTTCGACGGGCTCCGCGCGCCTGGCCGGCGGCGGCGCTCGCTGCGCAGCTAGCTAGCTAGCGCCCAACCGGTCCGCCTCGCTGGCGGGCGCCACAAACTCGACGCTGGCCCCTTGCGCCACCGTCGCGACCCCGTGGGTGTTGCAGGCGAACGCGAACGCTGTGTCCGCGACCAGGAAGACGAAGCCGCCGTGACACGTGGCGTGCCCTCAATGCCGCCGTAACAGCCAGACCACCGACCGTCATGGAATATCGAGGCTAGGTGACGACAGGGACAGCGCAATGTCGCCCTGCGGGTCGGTCCACCACTTGTCCAGGCGGAGACCGGCGGCGGCGAGCTCGTCCTGCACCCGCTCGCGGGTGAATTTGGCGGACACCTCCGTGCGGACGTCCTCGCCGCGCGCGAAAGACACCACGAGGCCGATCGACGGGATCCGGACAAGCAGGTCGCGACGGGCCCGCAACCGCATCTCCATCCACTGCTGGTCGGCATCCCAGACCGCGACGTGGTCGAAGTCGGCCGGGTCGACCTCGGCGCCCAGCTCGCGCCGCAGGACCGCCAGGACGTTGCGGTTGAACGCGGCGGTCGTGCCCGCGGCGTCGTCGTAGGCGGCAACCAGGCGGTCGCTGTCCTTGACCAGGTCCGTGCCGAGCAGCAGCGCATCACCGGGTTTCAGAACCTTCCGCACCGAGCGCAGGAACCGGGCCCGAGGGGCCGGCTCGAAGTTGCCGATCGTGGAGCCCAGGAAGGCGATCAGGCGCCGGCCCTGGGTGGGCAACCGGCCGAGATCGCGCTCGAAGTCCCCAACGACGGGCTCCACCAGCAGGCCGGGCAGCTCAGCCTCGAGCGCCGCCGCAGCCGTCGCGAGAACGGTCGGATCGACATCAAAAGGGACGAACCGGCGCAGCGTCCCCCGCCGGCGCAAGGCGGCCAGCAGCAGGCGGGTCTTGTCGGAGGTGCCGCTGCCGAGCTCGATCAGCACCTCGGCGGGACAGAGCGCCGCGACCTGGTCGGCGCACTGCTCGAGGGCAGCCCGCTCGGCGCGCGTCGGGTAGTACTCGGGCAGGCGGGTGATCTCGTCGAACAAGGCGCTGCCGCGCTCGTCGTAGAACCACTTCGAGGGCAGCGTCTTGGGCACCGCTGTCAGGCCGGCTCGCACGTCGGCAGCGAGCGCGTCGGGCCCCGGTTTGCCCATGATGGCGGCGTGGCGGGTCGAGCCGGGAGCGGCGGCTACGGGAACAGTCATGTGACGAACCTTCCCAGGCGTTGTGAACGACTCGCCAGTGGGCAAGCCTTGCCAGGTGATGACGTTTTTGACGAGGAGGAAGACCCCATGAACGCTGCCCTGCCCATCGCTGCGCTTGACGACACCCCGCGTCTCTCACCCGACTGCCCGCTCCCCGACCTGGTCGCCGTCCGGGCGCTCACCGAGCTGCTGGCCGCCCCGCTGTCGCCCGAGGACCAGACCGCCCAGTCGATGCCCGACGCAAGCCCGACCAAATGGCACCGGGCGCACACCTCGTGGTTCTTCGAGGAGTTCGTGCTCGGCCCGGCGAAGGCCTACCGCTGTTTTGATGACAGCTACAGCTACCTGTTCAACAGCTACTACGAGGCCGTCGGGCCACGCCACCCGCGGCTTCAGCGTGGCCTCGTCACCCGCCCGGGTTCGAGCGAAATCGGCGGCTACCGGCGCCACGTCGACGAGGCGGTGTCGGCGCTCGTCGACGCCGGCCCCACCGACGCGCAGGCTGGCCTGCTCGAGCTGGGCTGCCACCATGAGCAGCAGCACCAGGAGCTGCTCGTCATGGATGCCAAACACCTTCTGTCGATGCACCCCTTCGGCCCGGCGTACGTCGACCGCGCCCCGGACGCGCCCGCACCGGCGGCCGCCCTGTCCTGGCGGCCCGTAGACGGCGGAATCGTCGAGATCGGCCACGACGGGGCCGGCTTTGCCTTCGACAACGAGGCCCCGCAGCACCGCGCCCTGCTCGAGCCGTTCGAGATCGCCTCCCGGGCGGTGACCAACGAGGACTGGCTCGCCTTCCAGCACGACGGCGGCTACGCGCGACCCGAGCTCTGGCTCTCGGACGGCTGGCGCACCGTCCAGGAGTCCGGCTGGAGCGCACCTGGGTACTGGCAGCCGGCCGGCGACCGCTGGGCGGCCTTCACGCTGTCCGGCGTCCGGCCGGTCGTGCTCGGCGAGCCGGTCTGCCACGTCTCTTTCTACGAGGCGGACGCCTATGCCCGCTGGGCTGGGGCCCGGCTCCCGACCGAGCAGGAGTGGGAGGCGGCTGCGTGGGACCTCGGTCCCGTCCGCGGCGGGCTCCTCGACCCCGCCCGGGTCCACCCCGGGCTGGCCGGCCCGGCCATGGTCGGAGATGTCTGGGAGTGGACCGCCTCGGCGTACCTCCCCTACCCCGGCTTCCGGCCGGCACCGGGCGCGGTCGGGGAGTACAACGGCAAGTTCATGTGCGACCAGCACGTCCTGCGCGGGGCGTCCTGCGCTACACCGAGCGGTCACGAGCGGGTGACCTACCGCAATTTCTTCCCTGCCTCAGCCCGCTGGGCGTTCTCCGGTCTACGGCTCGCCCGCTCGTGAGCGATGTCGCCCGGTTGGTCAAGCACCCTCGTCCGGCAGCCGATGGTGTCTGATAGTCGTGACGGGCCGTCCTCTCGGCCTTCTCGGCACCGCAGACCCGACAGGACATGGGCAGCGAATGACCAGACGCTCGTCCGGCGCACAGCAGCGATCTGCCAGGTCGTCGTGGGGGCGACATCCGCGGGCTCTTCCCATCGCGGCGGCGGTCCTCGCTTCCACCTTGCTGTCCGCAGTGGCGTTGTTGGCGGCACACCAGGCCAGCAGCACCGTCGGTAGCGCCGCGCAGCAGCGGCTCCTGTCAAACCGTGACGCGGCGGTGCGGACGCTGGTGGACCAGACCGACGACTTCAAGCGATCGGTGGCCTCATGGGCGGCCAGCCCGCCGGTCATCAACAGCGTCCGCAGCCCGTCGGGCGCGTCGATGCTCGGCGCACAAGAGCAGCTTTCGACGTTGGCGCGCAGCCAGGACTCACCGGTGGCGTTCGTCTCGGACCTGGAGGGGCGCAACGTCGCGATCTACCCCGCCCAGCCGACGCTCATCGGCAAGGACTTCTCCTTCCGCGACTGGTTCAAAGGCGTCTCCCGCACGGGCCAGCCGTATGTGTCTGAGGCCTACCGCTCGGCCTCAGCCGGCCACCCGCTCGTGGTCGGGGTCTCCGCCCCCGTGCTCGACGGAGCACGACGGGTTGGCTACGTCACGGTCTTGTGGCAGCTGGACTCCGTCCGCTCGGTCAGCGCGGGCGCGCGCCGAGATGACGGGGTCACCATCACCGTCACCGACCAGGCCGGGCAGCCGCTCACGGGCACCCTGGCCTTCGACGAGCGTGGCCAGCCCCAACAGGCACCGGTGTCCGCCACCACCAAGCAGGCGCTCGCCGGGATCAGCGTCAGCACCGCCAACAGTGCGCTCATGGCGGCAGCCGGGCCCGTCCCAGGGCTCGGCTGGACCGTCACGGCCAGCCAGTCGACCTCCCTGGCGCTCGCCCCAGCGCGCGAGTTTCAACGCAGCCTTGCCGTCAGCTTGATCGTCGCGCTACTGATCATCGCGCTGTTCACCGCGCTCGCGCTCCGGGTCGCCCGCCGGCGCGCTGGAGAGCAGGCAGTTGCCGACGATGAGAGGCATCGCCTCGCGACGATGTTCGCCGCCTCCCCCATCGGCATCGTCGAGAGCCGGCCGGACGGCACCATCCTGGCCGTCAACGACGCGCTGACCAAGATGTTGGGCTACGACGCGGGCCAGCTGCTGGAGCTCAAGACGAGCGACCTGACCCACCCGGACTCGATGCCCGCTGTCGCCGAGGCCCGTCAGCAGTTGCTCGACGGCCGGGTGGACGGCCACTCCAGCGAACGGCAGGCCCGGGCCCGAGACGGGTCACCGGTCCCGGTGCAATGCAGCGAGGTGACGCTGCG
>JANLPD010000032.1:0-2617 GCA_031367045.1 Frankiales bacterium
AGGGTGCAGACACCCACAGACTCTTCACAGGCTGCTGCAAGGCTTGAGCCAGTGTGGCCCGGCAAGGTGCGATCCATGCCCTACAACCAGCGACGCCTCGTCCGTGCCGCGGGCCTGCCCAGTCTGATAGCGGTATTTGCCGCACTGCTGGTAGTGGCGTTTTGGGCGAGTGCCTCACAGGCCAGCCCCATCATCACGCGTACGGTGGCACCCATACCGAACGCGTACCCGCCCGTGCCCCGGCTGCTCCGGTGACGCCTGCCCCGATGACAGCCAAGGTTGTGCCGACCCAGCATCTGGTCGTGCTCGGTGACTCCGTCGCTGCCGGCGCCAACTGCACTTGTACGACCTACGCAGACATGCTGGTCAGCATGCTCGCCACCGGTTCCGGACACCCAGCCACGCTGGTCAACGCCGGCCAAGACGGCCTGACAACCGCCGGACTCCTTGCCCAGCTCAACCAGCCAGCCGTTCAGCGTGCGCTGCAGGTCGCCACGGTCGTGACGATCACCATCGGCGCCAACGACTTCGACGCCGCCCTTGCCACACGTGACTGCGCCATTGGTACCAGCTTGTCCTGCTACGCCCCGCAGCTGACTGCGCTACCGACGTTGCTGGACCGTGTCCTCAACCGGATCCACCAACTCACCCCAGCCACCGCGACGGTGATCACTACCGGGTACGGGAACGTGTTCCTCGACGGTGACGTCGGTCGCCAACAAGGCAGTAACTACGTCACAACCAGCGACGCACTCACTCGAGCGGTCAACACGATCATCGACAACCAGAGCGTGGTGACTAGCGATCGCTACACCGATCTCTACACCCCGTTCGACGACTGGGGCCAGTGGTTCGGCGGACAAGGACAGGAAGGGACGTATGCCAGGCACCACGCCTCGTCTGCGGCGACCGGGTCGGCCCGCAGATACGGGTCGTCACGACGCCGCCTGCGCGGAGCCTGAAAGGTCGGAGCAGCCCGACTTGAGTTGATCTTGTCTTCCGTCGAAGCTTTCTCGAGGTCGCGGAGGCGCCTCCTGAGCTTGGAGGTAGGCCGGTGCGAGTCAGCTCGCGGAGCCTTGTCGCCGTCCTGTCGCTTGTCGTCATGACCGTGGCGTCGTTGGGCGGGGTGGCGTCGGCTGCAGGTCTGCCCGCCGGACCGGACGTCTCGAGCTGGCAGCACCCGAACGGGTCGAGCATCGACTGGGGCAAGGTCCACGCGGCGGGCAGCTCCTTCGCGATCGTGAAGGCCACCGAAGGCGACTCCTACACGAACCCCTACTACGCGCAAGACATCCACGGCGCGCGTGCAGCCAAGCTGATCGTTGCGGCGTACGCGTTCGCCCGTCCGACGCTGCCCATCAGTACAGCCGCCGACCAGGCCCACTACTTCGCGACGGTCCTGGGGAACGTGCGAACGGCCGGGACGCTCCCACCGATCCTGGACCTAGAAGTCACAGGTGGACTGGGCCCCGGGGACTTGCTGACCTGGACGCAGTTGTTCCTGGAGACACTGCGAGCGGCGACTGGGCGCACGCCACTGGTTTACAGCTACCCGTACTTCTGGTCCTCCGCGATGGCGGCCACTCCCGCGCTGGGCCGGTACCCGCTGTGGCAAGCAAGCTATTCGGCTACCACCCCGCAGCCGTTCCCGGGATGGAAGGCGTGGACGCTGTGGCAGTACACCTCTTCGGCCGCGACGCCCGGTATCACCGGGGCGACCGACATGTCCCGCTTCAACGGCACGCCGGCGCAACTGACCGCCCTCGCCAACGGCGTACCCAGCACCGACTGGCCGATCCAGGCCCCCGCCCCTCCCCGGAGCGTGTCGGCCGTACCCGGGAACCGACAGGCTGTCGTGCGTTGGCTGCCGTCCGATGACGGTGGGCAGCTTCCCAGCCACTACACCGTGACCGCCTCGCCGGGCGGGATGACGCTCACAGTCGCAGGGACAGCAACACACGCAACATTGGCAGGGCTCTCCCCAGGCACGAGCTTCACGTTCCAAGTAACGGCGAGCAACACCGCCGGGACCTCGGCGTCGTCGGCCGCTTCGGCACCGGTAGCGCCCGGCCAACCGCCTACAGCGCCCCGACAGCCCGAGGCCACCGCTGCCGCCGGCTCGGTGTCCCTCATGTGGCTGGCCTCCACGGGCGGACCCACTCGGTACGAGATCCACCGGTGCACGCCGACCCCGTGCACGCCGTCCGTGGCGACACTGGCCACGACCGCGTCGACCGGGTACACCGACCGCACCGTCATCAACGGACTCCACTACGCCTACGCCGTCACTGCAGCCAACGCCACTGGCACCTCGGCGACCAGCTCTGCAGTAACAGCGTCGCCCGTCGGGGCGCCGACGACCCCGACGTCATTAACCTCGTCCGCGACTGGGACGAGCGCCACGGTCCGCTGGCTCCCGCCTGTCAGCAACGGCGGCGCAGCCGTCACGGGATACCTGCTCAACGTCGACGGCACCAGCCACTCGCTCGCCGCGACGGGGCGGACCTTCAGCCTGAGCGGCCTGGCTGCCGGAACAGCCCACACCTTCGCCGTGGCCGCCACCAACTCGCACGGTGCCGGGCCTGCCGCCACCGCGCGCGTCACGACCAGCGGCCCC
>JANLPD010000138.1:0-4572 GCA_031367045.1 Frankiales bacterium
CATTAGCCGTGTTTCGCAGGCCCTGTCCGCACTGCTGGGCCCGGCCCCCACCGGCGAGGAGGTCTTCGCGGTACCGGTACGCACCAAGCACACCCCCAACGTTGCTCCCCTCGACCCGGAGGTCGAGCGCAAGAAGGCCGAGAAGGTCAAGCGCGACGCCAAGCGCCGCGAGCGAGACGCCGCCGAGCTCGCCGCCGCCCAGGCCGAGCTCGAGCTGGGTCGCATGGACGAGCAGTCCCGCGTCGATGACCTCGAGGCCACCGGCCACGAGGCCGAAGTCGTCGACCTGCAGGACGTACGCCGCGAAGCCGCAGCCCGCGCCGCCGCCGAAGCCGCTGAGCTCGCGGCGGCCGAGGATGCGGCGGCCGAGGCTGCCGCGGCCGAGCAAGCCCGTCTGGACGCTGAGGCCCTTGCCGCAGCCGAGCAGGCCGCTGCCGAGCAGGCGGCAGCTGAAGCCGCCGCCCTTGCTGAAGTCGAGCGGCTCACAGCCCTGGCCGCCGAACAGCTCCGCGCCGAGGAAGAGGCCCGCGCCGAGGAGGAGGCTCGGGCCGCCGCCGAAGCCGCCGAGAACGAACGCCTCGCCGCAGAGCAGGCCGCCGCTGAGGCTGCAGTCGCTGCCGCCGAGGCCGCCGAGGTCGAGCGGGTAGAGCACGCGGCCCGGCTCGCGGCAGAGGCCGCCCAAGAGTTGCGTCTGGCGCAGGAAGCTGCCGAGGAAGAGCGCCAGCAGGCCATCGCGTTGGAAGAGGCGGCTGCGGCTGTTGCTGCCGCCGAGATCTTTGCCGCGCACACGGCCAACGACGCGGCCGCCGACCGGACCAGCCCGATGGACGCGGCCGTGCATGCGGCCTTGTTCGCCGAGCTCACCGCTACCGCCGGGTCGTCCAGCCAGGCGACCCAGGGCTCCGCAGTCGCGGTCGCCGACCCTCCGGCTGTGGTCGACGACGAGCCGATGACGACTTATCGCCACACGGACACCGACACCGCAGCGCTCCTGCGCGAACTGGCCTCGCTCGGCTTCGACGAGGAAACACCTCCGGCTTCACCGCTTCGGTCCGGCCCGGCCCCGTCACCGCGCCCCGCCCCGGCCTCCGCCAACAAGAAGCGCAAGGGCCTGTTCGGCCGCGGCTGATCTCCAGCCCCACCGGCTCTGCCCAGCCTGCCCTCCTGCTCACACGCAGGGCGCGCGCCGGAACGACGACCTCTGGGCGTTCCCGCGGGAACGTTTGGCCAGGGCAGAGAGGCAGCCCAGCCGCCCGTGGCCCAGCCCAGGCCGTCCCGAGTTGAGGGTCGGGTTGCGACCCGCTTGCTGTCCAGCAAGCGGGTCCGTTCCCGACCCTGAACCGCCAGGTCCGCCCCTGGCGTTAGCCGGCCGAAGCGTCAGCCCGCCACACCGCCAGGCTCAGAAGCGGAGCAGGGTGCTGCGGGCAGCAGCCGCCTTGCGGGCCGGCGAGACCGGCCCGGTGTCCTCATCCGGGTCGATCGAGGCCGGCACACCACCGGCGAACAGGGCCGCGTCATCCGGCACCTTCGATTTCACCCGGGCCAGCGCAATCGGGCCGAGCTCGTGGTGGCGGACGGCGGTTCCTACGGTTCCGACCTCGCGCTCGTCGAGCGTCACCGGCGAGCCGGCAGTCGGCAGCGTCGAGTCCGAGCCGTCCAGGTGCAGCAGCACGAGCCGCCGCGGCGGGCGACCCAGGTTGTAGACCCGCGCCACCGTCTCCTGGCCGCGGTAGCAGCCCTTGTCCAGGTGCACCGCCGACCCGAGCCAGCTCACCTCGTTGGGGATCGTCCGATGGTCGGTGTCCACGCCGAGCCGGGGGCGACGGGCGGCGACCCGGAGGGCGTCGTACGCCCAGAGCCCGGCCAGCCCACCGTCGTACGACGCAAGCGTTTCGCGCGGCACCAGGCCGTGCGCGCCCTGCTTGAAGACGACCGCGTGGTCCGCGGTGGCATCGGTGACCTCGACGCGCAGCATGAATTGCATGCGGGCCAGGTAGGCCAGCAGCGCCTCGGTGGTCCCCGGCTCGATGTGGGCGAGGACCTGCTCGCCGTCGTCGACGAGCTGCAGGTGGTGCTCGACATGGCCCTGCGGCGACAGGATCAGCGCCTCGGCCCACTGCCCTGGCGGCAGGTCCCGGAGCGACTGGGTGGTCAGGTCGTGCAGCCAGGTCAGCCGGTCCGGCCCGGCGACGCGCACGACCGGCCGGTGCGACAGGTCGACGAGCGCGGTACCGGCGAGCAGGGCTTTCTGCTCGCGGTACGGGTCGCCGTAGTGGGCTGCGACGGCCTCATCAGGCGGGTCGGCGGCCACGGCGCCGGGGCGGCCGAGCAACGGACTGGTCACACCAGCGTCAAGGCGCCCGGGCCGGGAGGTGTTCCGCGTCAGGCCTGCGAGCACGCCTTGCAGCGACCGAACACCGCGAAGTGCCCGACGTCGACCGCGAACCCCTTCTCCTTCGACAGCTGCTCCACCGCTGCCGCCATGACCTCGGTGGAGGCCTCGTCCACGGTGCCGCAGTCGCGGCAGACCAGGTGGACGTGGTCGTCGTCGGTCGCGACGGAGTACGTCGGCGCACCGTGGCCCAGATGGGTGTGCCGCACCAGTCCGAGCTGCTCGAGCAACTCGAGCGTGCGGTAGACGGTGGAGATGTTGACCCCCGAGGCGGTACGCCGGACCTCGGTCGCGATCTCGTCGGGCGTTGCGTGCCCGAGCGCCCCGACACTGCCCAACACGAGCTGGCGCTGCGGGGTGAGCCGGTAGCCCTTGGCGCGCAGCGCCGTGCCCCAGTCGCCGTCCGGCCCGTCAGACACCGCCTTGCCCATGGCCCGACAGTAGCCTCCTGAGCGTGGCTGACTCGGTGCTCTGGCTGCTCGGCGACCCACCCGTCCAGATCGATCCGGCCACCCCGGTGGTCCGCGCGGACGACCTGGGGATGTCGCGCGGGCAGTCGGTCTTCGAGACCCTTCGGGTTGCCGGCGGCAAGGCCCGCTTCGTCGAGCCGCACCTGGCCAGGCTGGCCCGTTCGGCTGCGCGCGTCGACGTCGACCTGCCGCCCGGCTGGGAGCAGCTCGTCAGCCGCGCGGTCGCGTCGTACGCCTTGCCCGATGGCGTGCTGCGCTTGACCTGCACGAAGGGCGGCGCGGCCTGGGCGATCGTGACGCCGGTGCCGGCGGCGACGGTGGCCCAGCGCGAGCAGGGCGTCAGCGCGGTGCTGCTCCCACTCGGGGTGCCGGCCGGGCTGCGGGCTGAGGCGCCATGGCTGCTGGGCGGGGTGAAAAGCACGTCGTACGCCGTGAACATGGCGACGATCCGGGCTGCGCACGAGCTGGGGGCGGACGAGGCGGTCTGGACCAGCAGTGACGGCTTCGTGCTGGAAGCGCCTACCTCGACGGTGGTTTGGGTCACCGACGGGCGGCTCGTCACGCCCGACCCGGCCGACGTCGGAACGCTCCGGGGCACGACCCTCGACGTCGTCGCGGGGCTCGTCGACATCGAGGTCCGGCGCGGGACGGTCGAGGAATTGGGGGCCTCCAGCGCGGTCGCGCTGCTGTCCTCGGTGCGCGGCGTCGCGCCGGTGACCTCGCTGGACGGGGTCCGCCTGACGGACGGGCACGTGGTCAGCGGGCTGGGCGAGTTGTTCGAGGCTGCGCTGCTGCGGGGCTGACCGCTCGGCGTTGGCTAGGCTCCCGACTCGTGACCGACGACTCGCAGCGCCCCTGGGGCCACTATGTGGTCCTGTCCGACGAGGCCGACCACAAGGTTAAGCAAATTGTGGTCCAGCCGGGCAGGCGACTGTCCCTGCAGCGGCACGGCAAGCGGTCCGAGCACTGGTTCGTCGTCAGCGGCAAGGGGTTTGTGTCGCTGGACGGCTCCGACGTGCGGGTGTCGCCGGGCGTGGCGGTCGACGTCCCGGTGGGGACCGCCCACCGGATCACCAACGACGGCACGGAGCCGATCGTGTTCGTCGAAGTCCAGCACGGGACGTACTTCGGCGAGGACGACATCGAGCGGCTCGAGGACGACTTCGGCCGCGCCGACGCCTGAGGCTCGATCCTCCGCCCGGGGCGGTCGGCCGGCGTGCCCATCCGTAGCGTCCGCCGAAGTGGTCCGCGTCGGCCGCTCAGGCGGGCGGACGTCCCGGTCCGGGGCGGTTCGGGGCGGTTCCGGTCGGGTTTGGGGCCGGTTCGGGTCGCAGATGCACGAGGGCGGTGCCGAGCGGGGCGCAGTTGCACCCCAGGCACGCTCAACATCGGCGAGCGCCCCTGCAAAAGATCTCACTCGCGTGCATGTGCGGCGCGCCTAGCCCTCGCCCTAGTCCGCGCCTGGCCCAAACCTGGCACGTAACTGGCAGACACCTGGCCCAGCCTTGGTCGTCGCCCCCTGGCGGACGACCGAACTCAGTGGTCGGTAGGGGTCGAGGTGGGCGTCGGGGACAGGGCAGTTGTCGAGGTGGCGTACTTTCCGCTCCCGCTACTGCCACTTTCACTACTCGCGCTGGGGGTGGCGGTGGACGTGGCCGTCGAGCCGGAACTGCTGGACCGTTCGTCTGAGCCACCAGAACTTCCCGAGCC
>JANLPD010000152.1:0-5068 GCA_031367045.1 Frankiales bacterium
AGGGCCAGATCGGAGACTCGGGTGGCGTCTGCGGCCCGCGCCGCCAGCTCACGCCGGACGCGGGCCAGCTCGGCCGGACCGGTCCCGCCGGTGACGGCGCCCGAGTCTCCGATCTGGCCCTTACCTCACGCGACCTGACCCGCGTTCTGCCTCTGCTCGAGGAAGTCCTCGAGCGGGTCGCCGACCTCCTCGACGCCAACAAGGCGGCGCTGTGGGTCGCCGACCCGTCGCGCCAGGAGCTCTACCCCGTCGCCTGGTTCGGCTTACCGGACGGCTACATCGGCCCGATGCGGGTTCCTTACGGCAGGGGCAGCTCGGGCCGGGCCGTGGTCGAGCGAGCGGCTGTGCTGATCCTTGATGTCGAGACCTCGCGCGACTACGGCGCCTTTCGCGAGGGCGCTCTGCAGAACTCCGTGCGTTCGGCGTACAGCACGCCGATGCTGACCACCAACGGCGAGCCGATGGGTGCGATCGCGGTCTACTTCGACCAGCCGACGACTCCCGTTGACCGCAACCGCCAGTTGGTCGAGACTTACGCGCGGCAGGCGGCGGAGATCGTCGAACGTGGACAGCTGTATGCCGAAGCCCGCGAGCTCGCCAACCTCGAGCGCCGGCGCGGCCGCCAGTTCCGCTCTCTCGCCGACGCGGCGATGGCGCTGTCCGCGGCGGACGAGCTCGACGAACTGCTCCGGATCGTCACCGAGGCCGGCCGCGAGGTCGTGGGCACCCACCAAGGTGTGACGAGCCGACTGCCGCACGGGTGGGACGACGCGCTGACCTACGTCTCGCTGTCTGACCTCTACGCCGAGTGGCGCGACTACGAGCAGGTACCCAAAGGCCTCGGCCTCCTCGCGGCCGTCGTCCGGGAGAACAAGCCCCTGCGGCTTACCGGTGATCAGCTCACCAAGCACCCGTCGTGGCGTGGCCTGGGGGACGCCCTCGGCCATCCACCGCTGCCCGACCTGCTGGCCGCACCCCTTGTCGGACGGGACGGGCGCAACCTCGGGACGGTGCAGCTGTCCCACAAGGTTGATGGTTCGGCGTTCACCGAGCAGGACGAGGCGATCATCGTCCAGCTCGCGCAGATGACGAGCGCGTCGATCGAGCGGCTCGAGGCCTTCGAGGGGGAGCGGCGGGCCCGGCGGAGCGCCGAGGCCGCGGCCCGGACCTACAGCCTGCTCTCGGCGGCCTCGGCGACGTTCGCGGGCAGCCTGGACGCCGACGAGCTCGTCCGGGCACTGGTCGCCATGGTCGTCCCGCGCCTCGCCGACTGGGCGGTGCTCCACCTCCTGGACCAGGACGGGGAAGACGTCAGGCTGGGCCACCTGCAGCACCGTGACCCGACGCAGGTCGACGCCCTGACGCGGTTCTTCCAGACGTTCCCGATCGCTCTCGATGAGCCGTACGGCGCCGGCGCTGTGCTCGCGACCGGCGTGTACCAGCTGTTCTCGGAACTGCCCGACGAGATCATCCAATCACTGGCGAAGGACGAGGAGCAGCTCGCCGAGCTGCGCCGGATCGCCTTGCCGAGCGGCCTCGTCGTACCCCTCATCGCCCATGGTCGGACGTTCGGCGCGTTGACGATGCTTCGCGAGCAGCCCTACTTCGAGGCCGACGTCGCCTACGCGCTGGACCTGGTGAGCCGCGCCGCGTTGGCGCTCGACAATGCGAGTCGTTATGCGTTCGAGCGCGAGCTGGCCGGCGGGCTGCAGCGCAGCCTGTTGCCGCGCTCGCTGCCGACCTCAGCGCTGCTGACGTCGGCCTCGCGCTACCTGCCAGGGGCGCGCGGGACCCAGATCGGCGGCGACTGGTACGACCTCATCGAGGTCGACGGCGGCGACCTGGTGCTCGTCGTCGGTGACGTGATGGGCCGGGGGGTGCAAGCAGCAGCGGTGATGGGCCAGCTGCGGGCCACCGTGCGCGCCTATGCGCTGGAGGGCCACGGTCCGGCCGAGGTGCTGCAACGGCTCGACCAGGTCGTGCTGGCGATCGACGAGCTGCATTTCACAACCTGCGTCGTCGGCCGGCTCGACCCGAGGACCCGCGAGCTTTGCATAGCCTCGGCCGGCCATCTGCCCCCTCTGGTGGTCGGTGCCGCCGGTGGCGGGCGCTTTCTGGAGCTCGACCCTGGGTTGCCGCTCGGCGTCGGTGGGGCGACGTTCGTGGAGCAGTGCGTGCAGCTCGGGCCGGGCGAGACGGTCCTGCTCTACACGGACGGATTGGTGGAGGACCCGCGCACGGGGGTCGGTCCCGGCATGGACCTGTTGCTTGCCGCGGTCGCCAGGCCGGTCCAGTCGGCGGAGGAGGTCTGCGACCGCGTACTGGCTGCCTGCGGCCGAGAGGGCGGTGATGATGACGACGACACCGCCCTGCTGGCGCTGCTGCTCGGGGAGCCAGCGACCGGGGTCGACCCGGAACCGCTCCTGCTCGACCTGCCCGCGGTGCCGGAGTCGGCGCCGGTCGTCCGGCACGCGCTGCGCGAGCTGCTGGGCGTGGCGGGCGACGGCGAGGTCGGCGACACCGCCGAGCTGCTGGTCACCGAGTTGGTAGCTAACGCCGCACGACATGCAGGCGGGGAGGTGCGGGTGCGGGCCGTCCTTCAGTCCGGGCTGCTGCTCGTCGAGGTCCTCGACAGCAGCGAGGTGCTGCCCATCCCCGGGCCCGAGGTGGACTGGGACTGCGAGTCCGGCCGCGGCATCGCCCTGGTGGAGGCGCTCGCGGACCGGTGGGGCGCCGACCCGTTGCCCTCAGGCAAGCGCGTCTGGTTCGAGCTGTCCCTGCGTCCGCTGTAGCCGGCTCCGGCCGGGCTCAACGGCCGGTCGTCAGCGTGATCGCTGCGACGCCGGGAGTCGGGAACCCCAGCACCTGACCGTAGAAGGACAGCTCGGCCTCGAGCGAGGACGCGACGTTCGCTGCCTTGACGAACCCATGCCCCTCGCCCTCGTAGGGTAGGTAGGCGTGCCGGACGCCCTTGTCGGCAAGCGCGGCCAGGAGCAGCTCGGCCTGAGCGGGCGGCACGACCTTGTCGTCCAGGCCCTGCAGGATGAGCAGCGGACGGTCCAGCCGGTCCACGTGCGAGAGCGGCGAGCGTTCGTCGTACACCGCCCTGGCCTCGGGCAGCGGGCCGACCAGGCTGTCGAGGTAGTGCGACTCGAAGTCATGGGTCGACGCGGCTAACGGCACCAGGTCGGCGACCCCGAAGTACGACGTGCCCGCGGCGAAGACGCTGTCCCCGCGGGTGAGCGCGCAGAGCACGGTCCACCCGCCGGCGCTACCCCCGCGGATCACGACCGCCGACGCCCGCCCGCTGTCGAGCAGCCACCGGGCGACCGCCTCGCAGTCCTGCACGTCCACCACGCCCCACTGCCCCCGCAGGCTCTCGCGGTAGGCCCGCCCCTGACCGGTGGAGCCGCCGTAGTCGACGTCGGCGACGCCGAACCCGCGGCTGGTCCAGAAGGCCTTCTCGGGGTCGTAGCGGGCCGTCGTGTGGGCGGTCGGGCCGCCGTGGACGTACACCACCCAGGGCGCCGGGCCCGCTGCCGGACCGGCCGTCGGCGAGGTCGGGGGGTAGAGGTGCGCGTAGGTCGGCCGGCCGCCGACCGAAGCCACCTCGACCCGCTCGGGCACTGGGGCCCACGCCGGGTTGGGCTGCTCGGGGCCGGCGACCGTCCGCCACGTCCCGGTGGTCGGCTCGACAGCGACGACGGACGGGGACGTCGTTGGCGAGGCAGCGATGCCGAGGACCGTCGCGCCCTGCACGGCGAAGGAGGCAGACCAGCTGGTGAAGGGCAGGTCCAGCGGGGGCCGGCCGAGCACGGACAGCTCCCGCGAGGACCGACCGTGCACGACCGCGACCGAGGTATCGGCGAGCGTCCCGTGCGAGGCGCGGCCCGGCGTCCAGGCCGGCCAGCCGCACTCCTGCTCGACCGGCCAGAGCGGCTGGCCGTCGCGGACGAGATTCCACCAGCCACTTGCATCGGAGGCGGCGCGCAGCGAGCCGGCCGCCTCCCACTCCGGCTGGAAGACCGACGTCTCCGGACCGCCGAGCACCACCTGGGTGGGGCCGAGGGCCGGCCCGGGGAGCAGGTCGGCGACGCGCAGCTCGGTCCCGTCCCACGGCATCCGCGGGTGGTCCCAGGTCAGGAAGGCGATCCGGCTGCCGTCCGCCGACACCCGTGCGTGGTCGACGAAGTCGGTGCCGTCCCACAGGACCGTGGGCTCGCCGGTGCCGTCCAGGCGCACGGCCACCAGGGCGTTGGTCACCGCCGTGCTCGTCGACGTCACCGTCGCCGGCACCGTCGACAGAACCCGCTCGCGCAGCGCCAGCACGTGCTCGCCGACCACCTGCGGGTCGGCGTAGCGGTCGGACCCGCCGGTGTCGGGGGTCAACGCACGGAGCTCCCCGTCGCCGACGACCCAGAGCCGCTGGTCCTGCCACGACGTCGCCACCATCCCGCCGCGATAGGGCGTGAAGCACTGGCCGCCGTACTCGTGAAAGCGGCTGCGGGCATCGAAGCCTTCGCCGACCTCCTCGGCCGGCTCCTCGCCGGTGCGTCTGCAGACGACGCCCCGGCCGCCCTCCGCCGGCCGGTGCTCGACCCACCAGGCCGTCGCCCCTGCGTCGGACAGCGCGACCCCGGCGTACGACGTGGAGGCGCGCGCGACGTCGGCGGCGCTGATCGGGCTGGACCACGAACCAGGGGTGTCGGGCATGGGCGGCATGCTGGCACGGTGCCCCGCCCCTGTCCTGCAATGCCCCTGCCCACCGTCCTGCTCGCGATCGCGCTGGCGAGCGGCTGCGCTGCCTCGACGGCGACGACGACGACGACGGCGACGGCGACGACGACGACGACGACGGGCCGGCTATCTGGCGCCGACCGGCCGCCCGTCGCGCAGTCGCTCACCGTGCCGGCCGACGGCCAGGAGGCCGTCGTTGTGCGGGTGTCCGACGGGGACACCCTGGTGCTCCGCGGCATCGGCGCCGGCCCCGTGCCGGCAGCGGCCACCAAGGTCCGGCTCATCGGGGTCGACACCCCAGAGGTTTTCGCCTCCGAGCGGGTGCCCGACG
>JANLPD010000154.1:0-4329 GCA_031367045.1 Frankiales bacterium
GGCGACCAGCCCAGCCGCGCTGCGCCGCGCATATCGCCGGCTGCCCCAATAATTTTTCATCCACAAGCGGTGAACGACATTCCCGCAGGTCCGCCGGGGTGTCCTCACGGTATCCACATGTCTATCCACATGACTGTCCAACCGGTGTCCACAGCAACACGCCCACGTGTCCCCACCTTCTCCCCAGGTTCGTCCACAAGGCATGCGTGGACGGCGTTGACGAGCGCCAGCGGATCGGCCTAGCGTCCTTCGTCACGGAGCCCCCGGCGCTTCCGGCCCCGCTCGCAAGGGGAAGGCGAGCGGAGTCGGCGCCCGGGGGCTCCGTAACCTTCAGACCGGCGTCCCGGCCTGGCGACCCGGCTCGCGGCGGACCACGCACAAGACCTTGCCAAGCCTGGTGAGCGATCGTGGCGCGAGCCCGCATGATCAGGGCCCATGATCGCGGGGGGCGAGAGGCCCGCAACCGTGATCAGCGGCCCTGATCTGGCGGACGTCCGCAGGGTTGGCCAGCGTGCCGGGAAACTAGACCAGTTTGTTCGAATTCAGGTGGCCAAGCTTCTGTGCGTCAGGCGCAAGGCCCTACCGACCGGTAAAGGCGGCGGGGCGCTTCTCGGCGCGCGCCTGCAGCCCCTCCTGCAGGTCCGCTGTCGCTAGCGTCACCGGCTGGGCGAGCGCCTCCCAGCCCAGGGCTGCCTCGTAGGAGGCGTGGCCCCCGTTAGATAACGCCACCTTGTGAAGGCGCTGCGCCACAGGTGCGCCCGAAGCGACCTGGGCGGCCTGCTCGAGGACCTTGGTCAGCAGGGCGTCGTCGTCGTACACCGCGCTGACCAGACCGAGGCGCAGCATCTCGGCCGCGTCGAGCACCCGGCCGGTGAACAGCAGCTCGCGCGCGTGGGCGAGGCCGACGACCTCCGGCAGCAACCAGGTGGTGGCCATACCGGCATGCATTCCGAGCTGGGCGAACGGCACGGTGAACTTCGCGGCGGCGGCGGCGTAGCGGATGTCGCAGGACAGCGCGAGCGAGCCGCCCGCGCCGACGGCAGCGCCGTTGATCGCGCAGATCGACGGGACGTCGAGGCCGCGAAGGGACAGCCAGGTCCGGTAGAAGGCAAGCATCCGGTCGCGGAGCTCATCCACGGTCGCTTCCGGCTCGGCGGCCAGCCAGCTGACGTCCCCGCCGGCACAGAACGCCTTCCCCTCGCCGGTGACGACGACGCAGCGGACCGAACGATCGCCTCGTAGCGATGCAACGGCGTCGGCCCAGGCTGCGGTCAGCTCGACCGTCATGGCGTTGCGGCGGTCAGGCAGCGCCAGGGTCAAGACGACGACGCCGTCGCCTCGACGCTCGATGCGAAGCGGGGTGGTCACGGTGCGGCTCCTCTGTACGGTTCGGCTCCGCCCGAACCTACGTCTCGGCCTTGTCGGCGCCGATCCGACCGATCCGCCAGGGCCCCTCGGCGGCCGCCACGCCGGCCCCGAGACCATGTGTTGCATGGTCGTTGCCACGCGTACGACTAGGCTGGGCCACGCTCAAATCCGCGCGTCACCTGGCGCTGCCGGACCGGGGCACGACCCCGTCGAGAACTGACATGGAGGACCCCGTGGCTGAGACCTACAACGGTTACTGCGTGAAGTGCAAGGAGAAGCGCGACTTTGACGGCGAGGTCAAGGTCAGCGAGTCCGGCCGTCGCATGGCACAGGGCCTGTGCCCCGTCTGTGGCACCAAGATGAATCGCATCCTCGGCAAGGCCTGACACCACCTAGCGCGTACGACGAGGCCGGTCCCCACCCGGGGGCCGGCCTCGTCGATGTCCAACGCCCGGCAGAGATCATGGTGTCCGGCGCTGAGCGCTGTCGGCACGGCCAGGCGGACACGATGACCTTGCCCTCCGGGTGACCTTGCGGCGTGGTCCCTGCCCAGGCATAGTCCTTGCCCGGGCAAGGACCTGGAGCCCGGCTGTGGACATCAGGTCCGGCTGTGGACGGCGACAGAAGGGCCCTGGCCGGGTGGCAGCCTGAGCCACGACGCCCGAGGAGGTGCTAGGTGACAGCGGGTACCGAGGTGATTGGATCCCCGGCATCGGCGCTGCCGTCGCGACCGGTCCTCACCGCGGCGGCCCGGCGCCTGTGGCGTGACCGGGAGACGCTCCAGCTCGGTCGCGCCCCCGCGTCAGCGATGGTGCTGTCCGGCCTGGACCCGGCCGCCCGAGGCGTGCTCGGCCTGCTGGACGGCACCCGCGACACAGCAGCAGTGCTAGCGGCCGCTGCGATCTTGGGCTGCAAGGCCCCGCGAGCCACGAGGCTGCTCACCCTCCTGCACGAGGCCGGGCTCCTCGAGGACGCCGCGTCGCAGCACAGCGCGCTGGGCTCGCTCACGATTCGCGAGCGGGACCGATTGGCCCCCGACCTGGCCTCGCTTGCCGTCGACGACGCCGGAACGGCCTGGGACGCGCTGGCACGTCGTCAGGCTGTCCGCGTGCGGGTCCTCGGAGGCGGCCGGGTGGGGGCTCCGCTGGCCGACCTGCTCGCCGGCGCCGGCCTTGGCGCGGTCGTGCTCGTCGATGACGGCGTGGCGAGGACCAGCGACGTCGTCACCGGAGGGATCCAAGAGGGCAATGTCGGCGGTCGCCGGGGCGCCGCGGCCGACCCCACGCAGGCACCTGCGCACCTCGTCGTGCTCGCGCCGGCGGCAGGCGTCCCGCTGGAAGCCCTCCTGCCCCTGCTCCCCCGGGGCGTGCCGCACCTGCTGGCCGAGGTTCGCGACGCCACCGGCGTCGTCGGCCCGCTGGTCCTGCCAGGCCGCACCCCCTGCCTGCGCTGTCTCGACCTCGTCCGCACCGACCGCGACCCCGGCTGGCCGGCGGTTGCCAGCCAGCTTGCGGACGAGATCTACTGCACTGCTGCCTGCGCCGGTCCCCTGGCCCTGGCGGTGGCCGCGCAGGCCTGCCTTCAGGTCCTTGCCCTGCTCGACGGGCCGTCGCGTCCAGCCACCGCGGCAGGGACTCTGGAGCTGGTGCTGCCTGACTGGCGCTGGCGACGACGCAGCTGGCCGGCCCACCCGGCCTGTGGCTGCGGCGCGCGGGCAGCGTGAAGCCGGCTGCAGCGAGCGATCCGCAGACCCACCCATCACAATGAGGTGTGAACGACATCCCGCGCCGGGCCGTGACCCGCAGCGCCAGGCTCGCGACGCTGCCGCTCGGCGTCGCCGGACGGGCCACCCTGGGGTTGGGGAAGCGCATCGGTGGCCGCCCCGCCGAGATCGTCGCAGCCGAGCTTCAGCAGCGAACGGCCGAGCAACTGTTTCAGGTGCTGGGCCAGCTGAAGGGCGGCGCGATGAAGTTCGGCCAGGCCCTGAGCGTGTTCGAGGCCGCCCTGCCCGAGGACGTCGCCGGCCCCTACCGGGCTGCGCTCACCAAGCTCCAGGAGGCCGCCCCTCCCCTGCCGGCGGCCAGTGTCCACCGGGTGCTCACCACCGAGCTCGGCGCGGACTGGCGGGCTCTGTTCCGCTCGTTCGACGACGCGCCCGCTGCCGCCGCCTCGATCGGCCAGGTCCACCGGGCCGTCTGGTCCGACGGCCGAAACGTCGCCGTCAAGATCCAGTATCCCGGCGCGGGCAAAGCCTTGATGTCAGACCTGCGCCAGCTCAGCCGCGTGGCGCGGATGTTCGCTGCCTTGTCGCCGGGCCTGGCCGTCAAGCCACTGCTGGCCGAGCTGACGGCGCGCGTGGCCGAGGAGCTTGACTACCGCCTCGAGGCCAGCAACCAGTCCGAGTTCGCGGCGGCGTACGACGGGGACGACGCCGTGCTAGTGCCCGGGGTGGTGACGGGCACCGACCGAGTCCTCGTCACCGAGTGGATCGACGGAACGCCGCTCTCGCGGGTCATCCGTGATGGCAGCCAGCAGGACCGCGACCGTGCGGCCACCCTGCTCGCTCGCTTTGTGTTCTCCGGACCGGTGCTGGCCGGGCTGCTCCACGCCGACCCGCACCCCGGCAACTTCCGGCTGCTCGCCGACGGTCGGCTCGGCGTCCTGGACTTCGGCGCGGTCAACCGGCTACCGGACGGGGCGCCCGAGCCGATCGGCCGGCTCGCGCGGCTGGCCATCGCAGGCGACGCCGACGCGGTCTACACCGCCCTGCGCCAGGAGGGCTTCGTCAAGCCGGGCATGGACCTCGACGCGCAGGCGGTGCTCGACTACCTGCGACCGCTGCTCGATCCGGTGGCCCAGGAGACGTTCACGTTCAGCCGCGAATGGCTGCGCGGGCAGGCGATGCGGCTGGGCGACCCGCGCAGCCCGGCGGCCCAGCTAGGCCGCAAGCTCAACCTGCCT
>JANLPD010000198.1:0-5061 GCA_031367045.1 Frankiales bacterium
AGATCGACCCGAGCCCGCTCACCAGGAGCACGGGCACTAACTGGCTGCAGTGGGGGCTCGCCCTTCCGCTCGGCGCTGGCTACCCTGGTGTCGTGGTGTCCTTGCCGATCCGCCGGTTGAGCCTAATGCCGACCCGTCGGCCCGACGGCGGCCCGGCCCGGCCGGCCGGCCGGGTCCTGCGCCTGATCTCTTTCGGCTTCGGGCTTGGCGCGACCGGCGGTTGGGTGCTCGGCCTGCTGCGGCAGCCCGATGGTCATGCCAAGACGGTCCCCCCAGCTGCTTCCCGAGGCGCGCGCCGATGAGCCGTCGCGCGGTCAACGTCACCCTCGACAACCTCGACGACCTGCCGGTGAAATGCCGTGCGTGCATCTTCTGGGAGCTGGACCCGGTTGGGCACGAGCGCGCCGTCGAGGCCGGTGACACCAGGTTCGAGAAGGAGTCCTGGGTCTCCGCGACGTTGCTGGAGTGGGGCTCGTGCGGCAAGGTCGTCTACGTCGACGGCAGCCCGGCCGGCTACGTCCTCTACGCGCCGCCCGCCTACGTGCCGCGCTCGGTCGCCTTCCCGACCTCCCCGATCAGCGTGGACGCCGTCCTGCTGATGACGGGGCACGTCCTGCCAGACTTCCAGGGTGGCGGGCTCGGCCGGATGCTGCTGCAGTCCGTCGCCAAGGATCTGGTACGACGCGGGGTGCGGGCCATCGAAGCGTTCGGCGACGAGCAGTGGGCGAGCCCGGCGTGCGTCCTGCCCGCGGCGCACCTGCGGGCGGTCGGCTTCAAAACGGTGCGTCCGCACCACCGCTACCCGCGCCTGCGGCTCGAGCTGAAGTCCGCGATCTCCTGGCGCGAGGACGTCGAGGTTGCGCTCGAGCGGCTGCTCGGCTCGATCTCCCCCGACCCGGTGCTGCGCCCCGTCTAGCGCGAACCCGTGCGCTACGGACGTCAACCCGAGATCTAACCTGCGGCTGTGCCCAAGGACGAGGCTGAGCGAGGGACGCCGCCCGTCACAGTGTCGCGCCCAGGAGCCGGGATCCGGCCGGCCGACGTGCTCACGGACGACGAGCCGGCCGGCCCGCGGCGCTGGACGCGCGGCAGCCTGCTGGCCGGCCTGCTCGTGCTGTCCCTCGTCGCCGCCGGCGCGGCGCTGCGCGTCGTGCAGCGGCACCGCTCGGACCAGGCGCAGCGGCTGTCACAGGACCGGATCGATGTCGAGGTCCGCAGTGGGCGAACCTCGCTCGGCGCGGGCGGCGACTTCTTCGTGACCGCGTTGCTCGACAACACCGGGCCCGACACCCTGACCGCCGTCGACAGCCGCTGGCGCGGGGTCGGGCTCGCGGTGGTCACCCCGATCGGTGGGCTGGGGCCGGTGGCGCCGGGTACCTCGGCGTCCTTTGTCGCGCGGGTGACCCCGGACTGCTCCCTGGTCGGCGCGTCCCCTGACACCCTCGCGGGCCGGATCGAGATCGAGCTGCAGGCACCGTCGGGCCGGCGCCGCACGGTGCGGCTGGAGCTGGACCGTGCACTCGAGCTGCTCGGGACGGCACGCGAGGCCTGCGCGTCGTTCGTCGCGCCCGCTGACCGGCGGTGAGCGCTACCGGGGCGGGTCCTTGTCAGGAATGCGCCAGGGACGGGAGGCGCAGCACACCGGTGGGTGGGTCAAGGTCGGCGGGCAGGTAGAGCCGCTGCACCGCGACGAGCAGTGCTTCGGCGACGATGTCGCGGAAAGCCGGGTCGGCGAGCCGGGCTGCGTCGCCGGGGTGGGAGAGGTGGCCTAGCTCAAGGCGGACGGCGGGCATCTGGGTCAGCCGCAGGATCTCCCACGTCTTGGCGTGCACGCGGCAGTCGAGCAGGTCCGTGCGGGCGACGACTTCACGCTGGACGAGCGAGGCGAGCTGCTCCCCGACGGTCGAGGTGGTGCCGGCCCCGGTGCCGAAGTGGTATGCCGCCACGCCGTGGCAGGACGGTGACGGGGCCCGGTCCACGTGCAGCGAGATGAGCAGGTCGGCGCCCTGCTCATTTGCCCAAGCCGCCCGCTCGGCGTCACTCGGGCAGGTGTCGGCGCCGTGGGTCAGGAAGGTGCGCACACCGACGGCCGCCAGGCGCCCCTCGAGCCGGGCGGCGAGGTCCTCGACGACCGCCGCCTCCTCGAGGCCACTACCGCTCGCGCCGCGGTCGGCACCGCCGTGGCCGGGGTCCAGGACGACTCTCTTGCCGACCAGCGAGGAGCCCGAGCGGCGCAGAGCCTCGGTCTCGCGCAACTGGTGGGGTCGGCCGCCGACGACTAGGCGCCCGAGCTGCCGCAGCGCGCGCAGCGTCGCGGGACCGCACGAGCCGTCCGCGACAAGGCCGTACTCCCGCTGGAACGCCTGCAGTGCAAGCTCGGTCCGGCTGCCGAAGACGCCGTCGGGCCGGCCGACGTCGAAACCGAGCTCGAGCAGGCGGTCCTGGAGAGCTGCGACGTCGTCGCCGACGAAGGGGCGCGACGCCGGCGACAGGAGCCGGTCGCCCAGCTTGAAGCGGGCTGCGGCGAGGGCCCGGTAGGTCTCGGGCCCGACCAGCCCGTCCACCGACAGTCCTCGACGCTGCTGGAACTCGCGCAGTGCCCGCTCGGTGTCCTCGTCGAAGACCGGCTCGGCCGGCGGCTCCGTCAGCAGCGTGAGCGAGACGAGCACGGCTTGCACCTCGGCGACTGCGGGGCCGAGGTCGCCCCGTCGCACCAGGGTCGCCGCCCCGCGCTGGGACAAGCTCGCGTCGCCATGGCGGGACGGGGTCATGGCGGGACGGGGGGCCTCTCGGTGGGCGGGAACGACACGACCAGCAGACGGTACACACCCGCGACGGCCAGGAACGCGAAGCGGCCGGGTCCGTCGAGGACCCGGCCGGTGCGTCAGGCGGAGCTACAGAAAGGCCTCGAGGTCGCGCAGGATGGCGGCCTTGGGCTTGGCGCCGACGATCGACTTGACAAGCTTGCCGCCCTGAAAGACGGCCATCGTCGGGATGCTCATGATCTGGTAGTCGCGGGCCGCGCCCGGGTTCTCGTCGATGTTGAGCTTGACGACGTCGATCTTCGCGGCGTGTTCCCCCGCGATCTCTTCCAGCACCGGGGCGACCATCTTGCACGGCCCGCACCACTCGGCCCAGAAGTCGACGAGCACGGGCTTGGCGTTCTGCAGCACGTCCACCGCGAACGTCGCGTCGGTAGTGATCTTGGTGTTGGCGCCCACTTGCTGCTCCTTGCGTCGGGGGTGAAGCACTGGCTAGAACAAGGCGTACGACGGTGCTGTTCCTGGGCTTGCCGCTCCACGCGGTGCCTAGTCGCCGCGGGCGGCAAGCCACTTCTCGGCGTCGAGCGCTGCGGCGCAGCCGGTGCCTGCTGCGGTGATCGCCTGGCGGTAGGTGTGGTCCACCAGGTCGCCGCAGGCGAAGACGCCGGGGACGTTGGTGCGGGTCGAGTGCAGCTCGTGGGCCAGGACGTAACCCTCGGCGTCGACGTCGATCTGCCCACGGACCAGCTCGGAGCGGGGGTCGTGCCCGACGGCGATGAACAGGCCGGTGACCGCCAGGTCGGACTCCTCGCCGGTCTTGAGGTTGCGCAACGAGACGCTGCGCAGGCGCCCCTCGTGGCCGACCGCCGCCAGGACCTCGCTGTCCCAGGCGAACCGGATCTTCTCGTTGGCGAAGGCACGGTTCTGCATGATCTTGCTGGCGCGCAGGGTGTCGCGCCGGTGCACCAGGGTGACGCTGCGGGCAAAGCGGGTGAGGAAGGTTGCCTCCTCCAGCGCGCTGTCGCCGCCACCGACGACAGCGATGTCCTGGTCGCGGAAGAAAAAGCCGTCACAGGTGGCGCACCATGAGACGCCGTGGCCGGACAGCTCCTTCTCCCCGGGGATACCGAGCTCGCGGTAGGCCGATCCCATCGCGAGCACGATCGTGTCGGCGTAGTGCACGTCGGCGCCGACCCGGACGACCTTCGGCTGGGCCGTGAGGTCCAGCTCGGTCACGTCGTCGGTGACGAACTCGGCGCCGAACCGCTCGGCCTGTTTGCGCAACATGTCCATGAGCTCGGGGCCCATCACGCCGTCCGGGAAGCCGGGGAAATTCTCCACGTCGGTGGTGTTCATGAGCGCCCCCCCAGCAGTCACGGCTCCCTCGAAGATGAGTGGCTTGAGGCCGGCCCGAGCGAGGTAGATGGCGGCGGTGTAGCCCGAGGGCCCCGAGCCGATCACGATCGAGGTACGGGTCAAAGGGGTGCTCACAACGTGCCTTTCGACGACGACTTGGGCGGACGGACTGGGCGGACGGACTGGGCGGACACCGTGACCGCCCCAGGCTCTGGCTGCAACACTGTTTGGAAACCCTGGAGGGACGCCGGGCAGTCCACGGTGGCAGGATCGCCGGGTGACGAGCGGGTGACGGCCACCGGCCCCGGACGGTCGGTCGGCGACCTTCCGCGCTACGTCCGGGCGGCGCTCACCGGGACGGTGTCGGCGGTTCTCGGTGGGATCGTGGCGAGCGAGTACATCGGCACGGCCTTGTTCTCCTTGCTCGTGCCCTTCCTCGTCGGGGTGCTGTGCGCAGGTGCGACGAGGCGGGCCGGGCAGACCGACGGCCGGGGGACGCTGGGCCGCCGGATCCGCGGCATGGGGGTGGGGTTCGCGGTGCTTGGCGTAGCCGTCGGCTTCAAGGTGGTGCCGGGCGGGAGCAGCGCCTTTCGCCCGGCGCTCGAGGTGGTGCCGACGTACCTGTCCGCCGCCCTGGGCGCGGTGCTCGAGTCGATTCCGGCCAAGCGCGGCAGGGACCCGAACAGCTAGGCCGGCTTCGCCAGTCGGGTATAGAAAAGCAGCCCATCGTCGGCAGCTGTGCACGTCGCGGCTACGACGAAGATGTCGACGTGTTGCGCATCGTCGGCGGGCAGTACGACCACGAGGGCCGGCTGACCCTTGTACCGGGCGTAGTCCAGGGCGAGCGGCCGAACGCTCGGGTCGTCGGGTGGCAGGAGCCCTGACAGGCACGCGGCGAGCGCCGCGGGCTCCTTGAGCGGGCGGAGCGCCGTCTCCGCTAGCG
>JANLPD010000291.1:0-5651 GCA_031367045.1 Frankiales bacterium
CGCACAGGCCTTGTCGAGGCAAGCGTCCGCGAAGCGTCCGGCTCGGGGACCCAGCGGCTGTACTCCTTCCGCGACATCCTCGTGCTCAAGATTGTCAAGAAGCTGCTCGACGCCGGCATCTCCCTGCAGAACATCCGGGCCGCGATCTCGACCCTTCGGGACCGCGGCGTTGAGGACCTCGGTCGGATCACCCTTATGAGCGATGGCACAACGGTCTACGAGTGCACCAGCACCGACGAGGTCGTGGACCTGCTGCAGGGTGGCCAGGCCGTGTTCGGCATCGCTGTCGGCCGGCACCTGCGCGACGTCGAGGGCACGCTTGCCACGCTTCCGGGTGAGCGGGCCCACGGCGCCGAGCCCCGCGTGGGTGTCGCGCCAGAGACGGCCGACGAGCTGGCCGGCCGCCGTCGTCGTCGTACGACTGCCTGACCCGCTGGCTGGCCTCCCGGCCTGACCCAGCCGGCGGACAGCGTCCCGACGAAGGGAACTGCTTGCGCTGGTAACATCAGAGCGCCGATCACCCCCCGCGGAAGAGTCCCCACGTAGCCGACGCGGGGCGCCGAAGGAGCAGCTCCTCCCCGGACAACCTCTCAGGCCCACGGACCGCGGGGAGCAGGCGACTCTGGAAAGCGGGCGCGCACGTAGGCGCCCCACCGACGGTGCAAGCCAGGCCCCGTGCTCATCACACAGCGGGGACGGTGAAGCTCTCAGGTCCCGTGACAGAGGGGGAGGGCCCACGCTCGAGCGCGTCCGCGCCGAGCGTCGCCCGGCGTACGCCGCGCCCCGCCCCGGAGGCCCACCCGTGACCGACGCCCGCCCCTCCCTCACCGCGCTCGAGCAGGTCTCGCCCTTCGCCGACCGCCACATCGGCCCGGGAGCGGACGACGTCGCCAAAATGCTTGCTGTCGTCGGTTACGGATCGCTGGACGAGCTGTCCGCGGCCGCTGTCCCGGCGGCGATCCGCGCGCTGGAGGGCCTCGACCTGCCTGCCGCGGTCACCGAGCCCGAGGCCCTCGCCGAGCTGCGCGCGCTCGCTGCCCGCAACCGGGTGACGGTCCCGATGATCGGGATGGGCTACGCCGCGACGCACACCCCCGGCGTGGTGCTGCGCAACGTACTGGAGGACCCGGGCTGGTATACCGCCTACACCCCCTATCAGCCGGAGATCAGCCAAGGCCGACTCGAGGCGCTGCTGAACTTCCAGACGGTCATCTCCGATTTGACCGGCCTTCCCGTTGCCGGCGCCAGCCTGCTGGACGAGGCGACCGCGGCCGCAGAGGCGATGACGCTGGCCAGACGCACCAGCGGTGCGCCCGCGGGGGCCGTCTTCCTCGTCGACGCCGACACCCACCCGCAGACGATCGCCGTCGTCTGCACGCGCGCAGAGCCGCTCGGCATCGAGGTTCGCATTAGGGATGTGTCGACAAATCTGTCTGACGACACTGCTGTGTTCGGGGTGCTGCTGAGCCACCCGGGCTCCTCGGGTCAGGTCCGTGACCTGCGCCCGGTCATCGCGGCGGCACAGGCCGAGGGCGCCATCGTCACAGTGGCCACCGATCTGCTTGCGCTCACGCTCCTGGCCAGCCCGGCCGAGCTCGGCGCGGACGTTGCGGTCGGCTCGAGCCAGCGGTTTGGCGTCCCGCTCGGCTACGGCGGTCCGCACGCCGGGTTCATGGCTGTCCGCAAGGGGCTCGAGCGGCATTTGCCGGGTCGCCTGGTCGGCGTGAGCGTCGACGCAGACGGCGCGCCGGCGTACCGCCTGGCACTGCAGACCCGAGAGCAGCACATCCGCCGCGAGCGTGCTACGAGCAACATCTGTACCGCGCAGGTCCTGCTTGCCGTCATCGCCGGCTTCTACGCGACCTACCACGGGCCCGAGGGCCTAAAGAGCATCGCGTTGCGAGCCCACCGCATGGCTGCCCTGCTTGCCAGGGCGCTCCGGGGCACGGCCGAAGTCGTGCACACCACCTACTTCGACACACTGACCTTGCGCGTGTCAGGTGACGCGGCCGAGGTGGTCGAGCGGGCGAGGCTCGACGGCGTCGACCTGCGGCTCGTCGATGGCGACACCGTCGGTGTCAGCACCGACGAGACCACGACCCGGGCGCACCTCGATGTGGTGGTCCAGGCCTTCGGCGGCGCCGTGGCGGACTGGGACCGACTGGACGCCGAGCTGGCGGACCCTGAGCTGGCAGACCCCGAGCTGGCGGACGCACGAACCGCAGGCATCCTGCCGGAGGAGGTCGCGCGGACTACGGCGTACCTCACCCACCCGGTCTTCTCCAGCTATCACAGCGAGACCGCGATGCTGCGTTACCTGCGCCGGCTCAAGGACAAGGACCTGGCGCTGGACCGCACCATGATCCCGCTGGGCTCGTGCACCATGAAGCTCAACGCCACGACCGAGATGGAGCCGGTCACCTGGCCGGAGTTTGGTGCCCTGCATCCGTTCACGCCCCCGCAGCACGCGCAGGGGTACCGGCGGCTGATCAGCGACCTCGAGCGCTGGCTGTGCGAGCTCACCGGCTACGACGCCTGCAGCCTGCAGCCCAACGCCGGCAGCCAGGGCGAGCTCGCCGGGCTGCTGGCGATCCGCGCCTACCACCGGGCTGGCGGCGACGCCTCCCGCAAGGTCTGCCTCATCCCGGCCAGCGCGCACGGCACCAATGCGGCCTCTGCCGTCATGGCCGGCATGACGGTCGTTGTCGTCGGCACCACCCCGACCGGCGACGTCGACCTCGACGACCTGCGCGCCAAGATCGATGAGCACCGAGCCCGGCTGGCCGCGCTGATGGTGACCTACCCGAGCACGCACGGCGTGTTCGAGACCGGGATCGGCGATCTGTGTGCCGCTGTGCACGAGGCCGGTGGCCAGGTGTACGTCGACGGCGCCAACCTCAACGCGCTGGTCGGCCTGGCCAGGCCGGGGCGGTTCGGCGCGGACGTCAGCCACCTCAACCTCCACAAGACGTTCTGCATCCCGCATGGCGGCGGCGGCCCCGGCGTGGGCCCGGTCGTGGTCCGCGCCCACCTTGCGCCTTTCTTGCCGAACCACCCGTTGAACGCAGCAGCCGGCCCCGCGACCGGTCCCGGTCCGGTCAGCGCCGCGCCGTACGGCAGCGCGGGCATCCTGCCGATCAGCTGGGCCTACATCCGAATGATGGGGGCGGCGGGCCTCACCCGCGCGACGCAGGTCGCCGTGCTGTCAGCCAACTACGTCGCTGCCCGGCTGCAGCCGCACTTCCCGGTGCTGTACACCGGGCGCGGCGGGCTGGTCGCCCACGAGTGCATCGTTGATCTGCGGCAGCTCACCAAGGAGACCGGCGTCAGCGTCGATGACGTCGCCAAGCGCCTCGTCGACTATGGCTTCCACGCGCCGACCATGAGCTTTCCGGTCGCGGGGACGCTGATGATCGAGCCCACCGAGTCCGAGGACCTGACCGAGCTCGATCGGTTCTGCGACGCGATGATCGCCATCCGTGGCGAGATCAACGAGGTAGCTGCCGGCACCTGGCCGGCCGCGACGAGCCCGCTGCGCGGCGCGCCGCACACCGCCGCTTGCCTCGTAGGGGAGTGGGACCGGCCCTACAGCCGGGAGCAGGCCGCCTTCCCGGCTGGTAGCGCCTGGGCGTCCGCGGCGGACCGGGCGAGCAAGTACTGGCCGCCGGTACGCCGCATCGACGGAGCGTTCGGCGACCGCAACCTGGTCTGCTCGTGCCCGTCACCACAGGCCTATGCCGAGTGACGCCTAGGTGCCGTTAAGTGCCTAGTCGTTCACGCGGCGGGTGTCCAGATCCGGCAGGCCGGGCGGTGCGGGGCGACGGTCTGCCCGTCGGGCAGCAACTCACCGGTGTCGTCGAAGACGACCACCCCGTTGCAGAGCAGGGTCCAGCCCTGCTCTGGATGGCGGGAGATGGACCGCGCCGCGTCGTGGTCCGGGCTGTCGGCGCTCGGACACTCGGGGGAGTGGGCGCAGCCGTGCGGGAGGTCGGTTGGGTGGTCGGCTGGTTGAGCCGCGTTCTGGCACATCGGGGTGCTCCTGTGAAGCGGGTCGAGGGTGCGGATCGGTCGTGCGGTGGGAGGGGCCGACGGGCGGTGCGAGATCCTCTCCCTGTCATTGTCGGCGCGAACCGCAAGCACTGGTACGGCTGACGGAGGGATTGTGGGCGAACAGCGGTGGTCCGACCGGAGCAGCAGCGCCGCGCCGTTCGGCCCACCCGGACGTCCGCTCTCCCTCAGCGGGCCGCTGGAGGAGATCGATCGCTGGGAGTGGTACGCCGGGGCAGCAGGCGAAAACGGCGACCTGCGCACCGGCCTCGCCTCCTTCCTGGCTACCCATGGGCTCGCACAGCCCTACCCCCAGACTGCCCTGTCCGATGGCTCGCGTCAGCCAGTTGACGGTCGAGGGGTGGGACTTCTTCTCGGCGCGTTTGCGTGCGGTGTGCTAGCCGGCTGGGCGGGTGGGGCGCCCAGCCCCGTGCCCGACGTGCCGGATGCGGTCGCTGTCGCCTACCGAGCCGGGCCGAACACCGACCCTGACCCCACGGTGCCGACCGATCGCAGCGGCGAGGTGACCACGGGGGAGTGGCGAACGACCTGGTCCGATGACGAGCATGCCCTCGCCGTCGAAACCGTCCGCGAGGCGATTGCCCGCGGCGAGCTCTACCAGGCCAACGTCGTCGGCCACCGCAGCGCGCGTCATCGCTGCCGGCCGGCGGACGTGGCGCGGGCCGCCGCGGGGGTGCCGGGCGCGGCGTACGCCGGCGTCCTGCTCGGGGAGGGCTGGGCGGTCGGCTCGGCCAGCCCGGAGCAGCTGGTCCGGGTCGAGGGGCGGCGCGTCACGACGGTGCCGATCAAGGGGACCCGCGTCGTCGCGCCGGGCAGCGACGACGAGCTGCGCTCCAGCGCCAAGGACCGGGCCGAGCACATCATGATCGTGGACCTCGAGCGCAACGACCTCTCGCGGATCGCGCGCACCGGCAGTGTGGTGGTCGAGCGGCTGTACGACGTCGAGCGCTGGGCCGGGCTCTGGCATGCCGGTTCTGTCGTGGCCGCCGAGCTACTGGACGGAGTCAGCCCCCTGGACGTCCTCGCGGCGCTGGCGCCCGGTGGCTCCGTCACGGGTGCGCCGAAGCGGGCCGCCTGCGCGCTGCTGGCCGATCTAGAACCGGTCGGGCGGGGGCCGTCGATGGGCGCGTTCGGATTCCTGTGGCCTGGCGGCATGGACCTGGGCTTGTCGATCAGGACCGTTGCCGTCGACCAGGACCGCGTCCACCTGTGGGCCGGCGGCGGGATTACCTGGGGCAGCGATGCCGCGCAGGAGGTCGAGGAGGCGCACGCGAAGGCCGGTCCGGTCATGCGCCGGCTGGGTCGCCGGTCCGGCTCTCGGCCAGGTCCGGCCCGCTGACTCCTGAGACCTTGTGGACGTGCGCCGACTTGGCTCGAAATATGCCCTCACCGCCGCGGGTTTGCCGTGGCCGAGGTGGTTTGCGCCACGAGATCAGCACGCCACAGCCGGTGCGGGGCTGTGGCGTGCCAATCAGGGCTGGCGGTCCGAGCGCTACCGGGCTCGACCGGGGCTCTGATGTGCGGGACTAGTGGTTGATGCGGGCCTTGATGGCGTGGATCGTGACCCTGTCGCCGGCGATCGC
>JANLPD010000304.1:0-3932 GCA_031367045.1 Frankiales bacterium
CCGCAGCGCAGCGGTCAGCGGCAAGGAAGGAAGACCGTGAACGACTACGGACCCTGGGACGACTGACCCAGACCCAGAACGACAAAGAGGCCGTCGGCTCCGGCTGGCGGCCTCTGCCGTTCCCCGCTCGGCGCCGGCCTCGCGGTCGCCCTTGCCGGACTTCTCGGCAACCCCCAATTCGCATCCCTCTTTGCGGCAGCCGCCATCGTAGCGGCGATGCACGAGATCGGGGGCCGCTGTAGCGCGCTTGCACGCGGGGCACGCTCAGAATTGGCGGCTAGCTGCCCCAGTGATCTTACTCGCGTGCATCTGCGCCGAAAGGCCAGCCAGAGCCAGCAGGCAGGGCAGGCAGGGCAGGCAGGGCAGGCAGGGCAGGCAGGGCAGGCAGGGCAGGCAGGGCAGGCAGGCAGGGCAGGGCAGGCCTTGGGCTAAACGCAAGGACGAGCGGACGCAAGGGCCGGGGCTGCCGCCGGGAGGTCAGGGCAGGTCGTGAGCGACGCGGATGACATCGACGATCCGGCCCATGACGGCGGTCATGTCGAAGTCCTTGGGCGTGAACACGGCCGCTACGCCTAGGGCCTTGAGTTTTGCAGCGTCGGAGTCCGGGATGATCCCGCCGACCACGACGGGGATGTCGCCGGCGCCAGCATCGCGCAGGCCCCTGAGCACGGTCGGGACCGCCTCCATGTGAGAGCCCGACAGGATCGACAGGCCGACGACGTGGACGTCCTCCTCGACCGCTGCGGCCACGATCTGCGCCGGCGTCAGCCGGATCCCCTGGTAGACGACCTCGAAGCCGACGTCCCGCCCGCGGACGGCGATCTGCTCAGCGCCGTTGGAGTGCCCGTCCAGCCCCGGCTTGCCGACCAGGAAGCGAAGCCGAGCGCCGAGCTCCTCCCCCGTCTGCCTGACCCGCTTACGGACCGCGCCGATGGCCGCACCGGCGTCGCCCCCGACGCTGGCGCCGGCCACACCGGTCGGTGCGCGGTACTCACCGAACACCTCGCGCAGCGCGCCGGCCCACTCTCCCGTGGTGACACCCGCCCGGGCAGCCACCAGGGTGGCGGCCATCAGATTGCCGTCCGGCCGGCCCGGCCCTGATCGAGCCACTTCACGCAGGGCCACGAGAGCGCTCGCAACGGCGGTCGCGTCCCGAGCCGCGCGCCAGGCCGCGAGGGCTTGGACCGCGTGGCCCTCGACCTCGGGGTCAACAGTCATGATCGCGCCGTCGACGTCGGCGAGAAGTGGGTTGGGTTCGGTGGTGGTGAACCGGTTGACGCCGACGACGACGTCCTCGCCCGCCTCGATGCGACGCCGGCGCTCGGCGTGCGAGCCCACCAGCGCAGTCTTCATGTACTCCACCGCCTCGACGGCGCCGCCCATCGCCTGGACCTTGTCGACCTCGGACTCAACCTCCGCGCACAGCTCGGACACCTTGGCCTCGACGACAACGGAACCCTCGAATAAGTCGTCGTACTCGAGCAGGTCGGTCTCAAAAGCCAGCACCTGCTGAAGACGCAGCGACCACTGCTGGTCCCACGGTCGAGGCAGGCCGAGCGCCTCATTCCAGGCAGGCAGCTGAACAGCGCGCGCGCGGGCGCCTTTGGACAGCGTGACGCCGAGCATCTCGAGCACGATGCGCTGGACGTTGTTCTCCGGCTGCGCCTCGGTGAGACCGAGCGAGTTGACCTGCACGCCGTAGCGGAATCGGCGGTATTTCGAGTCTGTGACGCCATATCGACTGGCCAGCAGGTCGTCCCACAGCCGCGTGAAGGCGCGCATCTTGCACATCTCCTCGACAAAGCGGACCCCCGCGTTGACGAAGAAGGAGATGCGCGCGCAAACCTCGCCGAACCGCTCCTCGGGCACCTGCCCCGAGGCCTGCACGGCGTCGAGCACGGCGATCGCCGTGCAGAGGGCATAGGCGATCTCCTGGACGGGGGTCGCCCCCGCCTCCTGCAGGTGGTAGCTGCAGATGTTGATCGGATTCCACTTGGGGATCTGCGTGACCGTGTAGGCGACCAGGTCGGTGATCAGCCGCAGCGACGGTCCGGGCGGGAAAACGTACGTCCCTCGCGAGAGATATTCCTTGATGATGTCGTTCTGCGTCGTGCCGGCGAGCCGACGAGCCGCCTCGCGGGGATCTGCGCCCTCCGCCACTGCTTGTTCCTCGGCCACAACTTCATAGAGCGCCAGCAGCCACATCGCCGTGGCGTTGATGGTCATCGAGGTGTTCATCTCGGCGAGCGGGATGCCGTCGAACAGCGCACGCATGTCCCCGACGTGCGACACCGGGACACCGACCTTGCCGACCTCGCCCTTCGCCAGCTCGTGATCGGGGTCGTAGCCTGTCTGGGTCGGCAGGTCGAACGCGACCGACAGACCGGTCTGCCCCTTGGACAGGTTGTTGCGGTAGAGTTCGTTGCTCTTGGCCGGCGTGCTGTGGCCCGCATAGGTGCGCATCACCCACGGCTCGTCGCGGGTCGGCCGGTGGCGGGTCGGCTTCTCGGTCATGCGCCTGCCCCTCGTCAGCCTTGGCTCGCGTCGCCCCAGCCTATCGACGGCCGGCAGCGCAGCTCACGGCTGCGCCGCGTGATCTGCGCCGCACGTGCACACAGCACCGAGGGAGTACGCCGACAAGCACGCCGGCTGGGCGCCGGTTCAGCGGCCCAGCTCGATCCGCACCCCGTCGCCCACGCGGACCTTCAAAGGTGCCGCCGCGGGCGCAGCGTGGCACCCGGCGGCCGCGCCGACCGCGGCGAGCCCCTTGCGGTCACCTGCGCCGTACACGCTCTCGCCGTTGGTCGTCGCGAAGTACATGACCTGCGTGGCATCGTCGACGTGGCCGAGGCCCACGGCGTGGGCAAGCTCATGCAGCAGCACCTCGCCCTCGGTGGTACCGGGACCGAAGCCGGCTCCGAGGCGGTGGTCGGCGTCCAGCGCAACCTGAGCAGTGAGGATTGAGCCGCCACCCGTCGAGGGAACAGCGACGGCGGAGGTGACCGCCTGGACGCCGTTGCCCAGGCCGAGATCGGTCGCGGTCGGGGGTACCCAGGCAATGAGCAACGGCGCCCAACGGTCGCCGTAGCGCGCCGGCTGGTACGGCTGCCGCGTTGTAGCCGGCACCTCAGCGGTATCCCCGTCGGAGACGAACTGCAGGCCGCTGACGGTGGACAGCCGGCGCAGCGCCGAGGTGAGGTCGGCCCGGCCCTGAGTCGGGGCCCAGGCCGGGTTGAGCGCGTAGTGGATCGGCTGGCACGGGTCCCAGCGCGCGGGTCGGCCGCCGGCGTCGACGTACTCCGCGGACCAGCCGACAGCCTGGCTGCCGGGCGCGGTAACGATCGTCAGCGCCGATCCGTGCGGCCGCGTGCCGGCGAGGGCCCCGCGGAGCGCCGGCACGGCCAGGAGCGCCGCAACAAGCAGAACAACGGCCAAGACTCCCGGGCCCACCCGCCGGGCCGTCGGCCGGGCGGGGATTCGGGTGCCCGGCCGGGCAGCCTGGCCGTCGTCCGGGCGGGCGGCCGGGCGCGCGGCCGCCCATTCGGGTTGAGGGGCGGGTTGTGACCCGCTTGCTGACTGGCAAGCGGGTTGGTTCCCGACCCTCAACGCCTCGGAGCTGGTAGCAGCCCTTGGCCCGTAGTAGTCGTCGAGGCTCCCCATCTGCCGGTCATCGGCGAAGCGTGAGCCTGGCTGAACCGCCCGCGACCTCAGATGGTGGCTCAGTGGCAGCGCCTCAGGGGGTCGGGCGCGGGCGAAAACCTCGTCACTTGCGAAATGGCGCTCGAAGCGCCAAAATGGCGCCATGCCGAGCGTGCAGATCAAGGATGTGCCGGAGGAGACCCATGCCGTGCTCCGGCGCCGGGCGGCCGAAGCCCATCAGTCGTTGCAGGAGTATCTACGGACCCGGTTGATCGAGGAGGCAAGCCGCCCCA
>JANLPD010000307.1:0-14203 GCA_031367045.1 Frankiales bacterium
CCGTCGACAAGGCGCTGCGCGGCGGCAGCCGGGTGGCCCACGTCTTCGACGCCGTCCGGACGGTCAGCGCGGTCGCGCCGGTCGTGGTCATGGGCTACTGGAACCCGGTCGAGAAGTACGGCCCCGCGCGCTTCGCCCAGGACCTGCGCGCCGCCGGTGGCTCCGGGGCGATCACTCCCGACCTCATCCCGGAGGAGGCCGCGCCGTGGCTCGACGCCGCCAGGGCACAGGACCTCGACCCGATCTTCCTCGTCGCGCCGTCGAGCACCGACGAGCGGATCGCCGTGGTCGGCAAGACCAACCGCGGTTTCGTCTACGCCGCCAGCACGATGGGCGTGACCGGCACCCGCGCGACGGTCGGCAACCGGGCCGAGGAGCTCGTCGCCCGCACCCGGGCGCTGACCGACCTGCCCGTCTGCGTCGGGCTGGGTGTCAGCAACGGCGACCAGGCCGCCGAGGTGGCTGCCTACGCCGACGGCGTCATCGTCGGCTCCGCCTTTGTCCGGGCGCTAGGCGAGCAGGGCGTCGACGCCGTACGCGCTCTCGCCCACGAGCTGGCCGACGGCGTGCGACGGCGCGCCTAGGCTGTAGCCGTGCAGGCCTACCTCCCCAGCCCGTCGACGGGCGTTCTGCACCTCGGCCCGTTCCCGCTGCGCGCCTACGCGGTCTGCATCATCGTGGGCGTCGTCGTGGCCTGCTGGCTCGGTGACCGGCGCTGGGTCGCGCGAGGTGGCGTCAAGGGGACCGTCTGGGACGTCGCCGGCCTGGCCGTGCCCGGCGGGATCATCGGCGCCCGGATCTACCACGTCATCACCTCGCCGGCTCAATACCAGGCCCACCCCGTGCAGGCCCTGTTCATCTGGCGCGGCGGACTCGGCATCCCGGGCGGGATCCTCGGGGGGGTGATCGTCGGTGTGATCGTCTGCCGGCGTCGCGGGATCCTCCCGCTGCCCCTGGCGGACGCCATCGCCCCCGGGGTGGTGCTCGCCCAGGCGATCGGTCGGTTCGGCAACTACTTCAACCAGGAGCTGTTCGGCCGGCCGACGACCCTGCCGTGGGGCCTGACGATCAACCCCGACAACCCCGATGCCGTACCGGGAGCACAGGCCTACCACCCGACTTTTCTCTACGAGTCGCTCTGGGACGTCGGGGTGGCCCTGGTGGTGCTGTGGGCCGACCGCCGCTACAAGCTGGGCGGGGGGCGGGTCTTTGCGCTCTTCCTCGCGCTCTACGCGGTGGGTCGCTTCTGGATCGAGGCGCTGCGGATCGACCAGGCGCAGCACTTCTTCGGGCTGCGCCTCAACGACTACGTGATGGGAGTCATCTTCGCTGCCGCGGTCAGCTTCCTGGTCCTTCGTCGGGGACGCGGCCGGGAGCCGGTTGTCCAGCTCCGGGAGGCCGAATCAGCCGACCGCGACGTACCCTCGTCGTTGTGAGCACCGCCGTAACCAGCTCAGGGGAGCCACGCCTCGTCCCCGAGCAGCACCATGACCACCGCGACGTGACGGGTGGGTGGCTGCGCCCGGCTGTCTTCGGCGTGACGGACGGCCTCGTCAGCAACACGGCGCTGCTCGTCGGTGTCGCCGGTGGCGGCGGCTCGACGCACGCGCTGGTCCTGACCGGCTTGGCTGGTCTTGCCGCGGGTGCCTTCTCGATGGCGACCGGGGAGTACACCTCGGTTGCATCGCAGACCGAGTTGGCCCGGGCCGAGATCGAGGTCGAGAAGGCGGAGATCCTGCGCGTTCCCAAGGCCGAGGAAGCCGAGCTGGCTGGGATCTTCCGCCAGCGCGGTGTCGACGCCGTCACCGCGAAGGAGGTCGCGCGCCAACTCTCACTGGACCCCGAGCAGGCGTGGCGCATCCACGCCCGGGAAGAGCTGGGCATCGACCCCGACGACTTGCCGTCGCCGTGGGTGGCCTCGGGGTCCTCCTTCACCGCTTTCGCCCTTGGTGCCTTCGTGCCGTTGCTTCCCTACCTGCTCGGCGTCTCCAGCTTGTTCTGGCCGGTTCTTCTGGCCGCTCTCGGGCTGGTCGCCGCCGGCGTCCTGGTCAGCCGCTTCACCGACCGCTGTGCGCTTTATACGGGTGGCCGCCAACTGTTGCTCGGCGGCGCCGCTGCGGCGCTCACCTTCGGCGTTGGCAAGCTCGTCGGGAGCTAGCTGGCGTAGGCCTGCTCGTCGCGCAGCGGCCCAGGCACCACCGAGCGCAGCCGCACCTCGACGCTGACCACCCGTCGCCGCTCCGCACGTCGATGCTGCCGCCGTGCACCTCCACGAGGCGGCGTACGACGTAGAGGCCCATGCCCATGCCCTCGCGGTCCCGCGTGGGCCCACTAGCCGCCTGCGTAAACGGCTCGAACAGCCGGTCTGCCTGCGTCACGTCCAGGCCGGAACCCTCGTTGCTGACGGTCAACCAGACGCCACGGGCATCCTCCCCACCGGCGATGATCGCGACCGCGCCCGAGCGGCCGTGCTGCTGTGCGTTGTCGAGCAGGTTGGCCACCACCTGGTGCAGGGCTTTGCGGTCGATGCGGGCCAGCGTCCCGGGCGTGACCACGACGGTCGGGCCGGCGAGGTCGGCCCGACCCGCGCCGGCGAGCATGGCTACCTCGGCGGCAACAGCGTCGACCTCCGCAACGGCGGCCGGGTCCGCGGCGGTTGCCTCAGCGGCGACGAGCATGTTTTCGAGCGTACGAAAGAGGCGCACCTCCTGGTCCAGCACTGCGTGCAACAGCTGTTCGCGGGCCCGGCTGTCGAGCCGGTCGCCGCGCTTGAGCAGGGTCAGGGCAGCCCCCCGGATGCCGGTGAGCGGCGTGCGGAACTCATGGCTGACCGTGGCGATCAGGTCGGCGCGGATCCGGTCGGCTTCCTCGAGCCGGGCCCGGACGCTGGTGCTGCCCTCGAACAGCTGGGACTGGAGGCGATCGGTGGACGCCTGCGCCTGCTCGTTGGCCTTCCAGAACACGACCAGCACCCCGGCCTCAGCCAGGACGAACGCCGCGTGGATCGCGATCCGCAACCAGGGGCTGCCCGGCTCGCCGGAGTAGGCAGCCGGGTGGGCGTCGAGGCGGCCGAGCGGCACGCTCTGCAGCCCGACCAGCGCGACGGCGAGCAGGTAGACGACCCAGTCCTGGTACAGGGCGACGACGGCCACTGCCACGAAGTAGTGGAACTGGGCCTCGGTCGAGGAGCTGAACAGGTGGCCGATGAGAGACGAGGACAGGAGAAGGCCGAGCGAAGCCGCCAGCGCCTGGCGCTGACGACCACCCGTGGCCCGGGAGGTAGGCAGCAGCGCCGCCGCCAGCAGCAGGACAAGCGGCAGGCTCACCACCAGGGCGTCAACGGCCCCGCGCCCACGAAGGCCGGCGGCGAGCACGACGACGGGCACGTGCAGGGCGAGCACGGTCGTCACGACGCGGTGGCGCCAGGCGAAGTCCTGGGCGGCGAGCGCGCGGCCGCGTGGGAGCCACCGGGCGATCGCGCCGGCCGGGGCGGGAGGGAGGAGCACCTCATCAGACTGCTGTGCTGGTGGACCGGACACCATGGCCCGAACGTGTCATTTGCAGGCCATTTGTACCGTGAATGTTCCGTCAACACCACCTATCGGAGGTCGTCGTGTAACATCGATGACATCTGCAGCAGGGCCAGCGACGTCCCGGGTGAGCAGAACAGAACGCCCGTCGACCGTCACGGTCGACCACCCGATGGAAGGCCCGCACCGATGACCTCCACGCTCCACTCCAGCTCCGCTGTGCCTGTTGCGCAGGGGCTCTACGACCCCGCCGACGAGCACGACGCGTGCGGTGTGGCCTTCGTCGTCGACATCGCGGGTCGCGCCAGCCACGAGATCGTGACCGACGGCCTGCAGGCGCTCCGCAACATGGAGCACCGCGGCGCCGCGGGCAGCGAGCCCAACTCCGGTGACGGCGCCGGCGTGCTCGTGCAGGTTCCCGACGCGCTGCTCCGCGCCGTGGTCGCGGGCCTGCCCGCGGCCGGGCACTACGCCGTCGGCACTGCCTTCCTGCCGCAGGACCCCATGGCGGCCGAGCAGGCCCAACGGGCGATCGACCTGATCGCGGCCCAGGAAGGACTCACGACCCTCACCTGGCGGGACGTGCCAGTCGACCCCGAGGGGGCCGGCGTCGGCGAGACGGCACGCTCGGTGATGCCGACCATCCGTCAGCTGTTCCTGGTGGCAGCCGATCCGGCGATGTCGTCGTACGCCCTGGAGCGGCGGGCCTACGTCACGCGCAAGCGCGCCGAGCACGAGACCGGCACCTACTTCGCCTCGCTGTCCAGCCGCACCTTGGTCTACAAGGGGATGCTGACCACCGGGCAGCTCGGCAATTTCTTCCTCGACCTGCAGGACGAGCGGCTGGTGAGCGCGCTGGCGCTCGTGCACAGCCGCTTCTCGACCAACACGTTCCCGAGCTGGCCACTGGCCCACCCCTACCGGTTCATCGCACACAACGGCGAGATCAACACGGTCCGGGGCAACCGTAACTGGATGCAGGCCCGCGAGGCGCTGCTGCGTGGCCCAGCCGACCTGCCCGACGATCTGCACCGGCTGTTTCCCATCTGCACCCCCGGTGCCTCGGACTCGGCGAGTTTCGACGAGGTCCTCGAGCTGCTGCACATGGCTGGTCGCTCGCTCCCGCATGCCATCTTGATGATGGTCCCGGAGGCGTGGGAGAACGCCCTGGACATGGAGCCGGCCAAGCGTGCTTTCTATGAGTTCCACTCCGCTGTCATGGAGCCGTGGGACGGCCCGGCCTGCGTCACCTTCACCGACGGCACGGTGATGGGGGCCGTCCTGGACCGCAACGGCCTGCGGCCGGCCCGCTGGTGGGAGACCGCCGACGGCCGGGTCGTGCTGTCCAGCGAGGTCGGCGTGCTCGACATCCCGGCCGACCAGATCGTCCGCAAGGGGCGCCTCCAGCCCGGCAAGATGTTTCTCGTCGACACTGCCCAAGGCCGGATCGTCGACGACGAGGAGGTCAAGGCCGATCTGGCTGCACAGCACCCTTATGCCGACTGGCTGCACACCGGGCTGATGCAGCTGGGCGAGCTCCCGGACCGCGAGCACGTCGTCTATTCGCACGAGTCCGTGCTGCGGCGCCAACAGACTTTCGGCTACACCGAGGAAGAAGTGCGCATCCTCCTGACGCCGATGGCTAAGACCGGTGCGGAGCCGATCGGCTCGATGGGTACCGACACCCCCGTCGCGGTCCTGTCGGAACGACCGCGACTGCTCTTTGACTACTTCAGCCAGCTGTTCGCCCAGGTCACCAACCCGCCGCTCGACGCCATCCGCGAGGAGCTCGTCACCAGCCTGTCAGCGACCATCGGCCCGGAGCAGAACCTGCTGACGCCGAGCCCGGCGTCCTGCCGCCAGATCGTGCTGCCGTTCCCGGTCATCAACAACGACGATCTGGCAAAGATCACTCATATCAACGAGGACGGCGACCTGCCGGGCTTCTCGACCGTGACGGTCCACGGCCTCTACCCGGTGGGCGGTGGTGGCGATGCGCTGCGCGACGCCCTGGACCGGGTCCGGCGCGAGGTCTCCACGGCCATTGCCGCGGGTGCCCGCATCATCATCCTGTCTGACCGCGACTCGACCGAGCACATGGCGCCGATCCCGTCGCTGCTGCTGACCAGCGCGGTCCACCACCACCTGATCCGCGAGAAGACACGGACCCGGGTCGGGCTTGTCGTCGAGGCCGGTGACGTCCGCGAGGTCCACCACGTGGCGCTGCTGATCGGCTACGGTGCCGCCGCGATCAACCCCTACCTGGCGATGGAGACCATCGAGGACCTCATCGACACCGGTCAGATCACCGGTGTGGCACGGGAAAAGGCCGTCGCCCACTACGTCAAGAGCATGGGCAAGGGCGTCCTGAAGGTGATGTCGAAGATGGGTATCTCGACGATCGCGTCCTACACCGGCGCGCAGGTCTTCGAGGCCCTCGGCCTGTCGCAGGAGCTCGTCGAGGAGTACTTCACCGGCACGACGAGCCGGCTCGGCGGCATCGGACTCGACATCGTCGCCGAGGAGGTGGCCGCACGCCACCGTCGCGCCTACCCGGACAACCCCACCGGGCGGGCCCACCGCCGGCTCGAGATCGGCGGGGAGTACCAATGGCGCCGCGAGGGCGAGATCCACCTGTTCAACCCCGAGACCGTCTTCACGCTGCAGCACTCCACCCGCACCCGGCAGTACGACGTCTTCAAGCAGTACACCGCCAAGGTCGACGAGCTCTCGAGCCGGGCCGGGACCCTTCGTGGCCTGTTTGCGTTCGACAGCGGTCGCGAGGCGGTCCCGCTCGATGAGGTCGAGCCGGTCAGCGAGATCGTGAAGCGCTTCAACACCGGCGCGATGTCCTACGGCTCGATCTCGATGGAGGCGCACGAGACGCTGGCTATCGCGATGAACCGGATCGGTGCGCGCAGCAACACCGGCGAGGGCGGCGAGGACTCCGAGCGCCTGCACGACCCGGCCCGCAGCAGCGCCATCAAGCAGGTGGCGTCCGGCCGCTTCGGCGTCACCAGCGAGTACCTCGTGAACGCGACCGACATCCAGATCAAGATGGCCCAGGGCGCCAAGCCGGGTGAGGGCGGTCAGCTGCCCGGCCACAAGGTCTACCCCTGGATCGCCGAGACCCGGCACTCCACCCCCGGAGTGGGACTGATCTCCCCGCCGCCGCACCACGACATCTACTCCATCGAGGACCTCGCCCAGCTCATCCACGACCTCAAGAACGCGAACTCCCGCGCTCGCGTGCACGTGAAGCTGGTCGCCGAGGTGGGCGTCGGCACGGTGGCCGCGGGGGTGTCCAAAGCGCATGCCGACGTCATCTTGATCTCCGGCCACGACGGCGGGACGGGCGCGTCGCCGCTGACCTCGCTCAAGCACGCCGGGGCTCCCTGGGAGCTGGGGCTGGCGGAGACCCAGCAGACCCTGCTGCTCAACGGTCTTCGCGACCGCGTCGTGGTCCAGGTGGACGGCCAGCTCAAAACCGGGCGGGACGTCGTCATCGGTGCCCTCCTCGGCGCCGAGGAGTATGGCTTTGCGACAGCGCCACTGGTCGTCAGCGGCTGCATCATGATGCGCGTCTGCCACCTCGACACCTGCCCTGTCGGTGTTGCCACGCAAAACCCAGTGCTGCGCAAGAAGTTCAGCGGTACTCCGGAGTTCGTGGTCACCTTCTTCGAGTACATCGCGGAGGAGGTCCGCGAGATCCTCGCTTCGCTCGGCTTCCGCACCCTGCAGGAGGCGATCGGCCATGCCGAGGTCCTCGACAAATCGCGTGCCGTCGAGCACTGGAAGGCTTCGGGGCTCGACCTGGCCCCCATCCTGCACGTGCCGGAGCTGCCCGAGGGGGCCGCGCTGACCTGCACAACCGCGCAGAACCATGGGCTGGAGCACGCGCTGGACAACACCCTCATCGCGCTGGCCGAAGGAGCTCTCGCCGACGGCACACCGGTGACCCTCGAGCTGCCTGTCCGAAACGTCAACCGGACCGTTGGCACCCTGCTCGGCGCCGAGGTCACCCGGCGCTACGGCGGGGCCGGCCTGCCCGACAACACCATCGACATCACCTTCACCGGCAGCGCCGGCCAGTCATTCGGTGCCTTCCTCCCGCGCGGCATCACGCTGCGGCTGGAAGGCGATGCCAACGACTACGTCGGCAAGGGCCTGTCGGGTGGTCGCGTCTCGGTGCGCCCGGACCGGGCGGCGTCGTTCGTCGCCGAGGACAATGTGATCGCCGGCAATGTGCTCCTGTACGGCGCAACCGCGGGCTCGCTGTTCGTCCGCGGCGTTGTGGGTGAGCGGTTCTGCGTCCGCAACTCCGGCGCAACAGCGGTCGTGGAGGGCGTCGGCGACCACGCCTGCGAGTACATGACCGGCGGGCGGGTGGCCATCCTCGGTCGCACCGGCCGCAACATCGCGGCGGGCATGAGCGGCGGCACCGCCTACGTCCTCGACCTCGACGAGCGCAAGGTCAATGGTGAGTCGGTCGACCTTGAGCCACTGGACGAGGGTGACCGAGAGACCCTGCGCCGGATGCTGTTCGAGCACGTCGAGATGACCGGCTCGCCGGTCGCCCAGGCGTTGCTCGACGAGGCGGCGAGCGACGCCCGCTTCACCAAGGTGATGCCGCGCGACTACAAGCGCGTCCTGCTCGCGATGGAGCAGGCCCGGGCAAACGGCACCGATGTCGACGAGGCCGTCATGGCCTCCACCAAGGTCTGAGGGGACTCTCAACATGGCTGACCCCACCGGCTTCTTGAAGTGCGACCGCGCCCTGCCGACCCGGCGCCCCGTCGATATCCGCATCCGTGACTGGAAGGAGGTCTACGAGAAGTTTCCCGCGGCGGCCCTGCACGACCAGGCGGGTCGATGCATGGACTGCGGCATCCCGTTCTGCCACAACGGCTGCCCGCTCGGCAACTTGATCCCTGAGTGGAACGACCTCGTCTGGAAAGACGACTGGCGCGAAGCCGTCGAGCGGCTGCACGCGACCTACAATTTTCCGGAGTTCACCGGCCGGCTGTGCCCTGCCCCCTGCGAGGCTGCCTGCGTCCTCGGCATCAACGAGGACGCGGTGACCATCAAGCAGGTCGAGGTCGAGATCGCCGACCGCGCCTGGGCGGAGGGCTGGGTCGAGCCACAGATCGCGAACAGCCGCACAGGCAAGAAGGTTGCCGTCGTCGGCTCGGGCCCGGCTGGTCTGGCCACCGCGCAGCAGCTCACGCGGGCCGGCCACGAGGTCACCGTGCTGGAGCGCAGCGACCGGATCGGTGGTCTGCTGCGCTACGGCATCCCCGAGTTCAAGATGGAGAAGGCGGTGCTCGACCGCCGCCTCGAGCAGATGCGGGCAGAAGGGACGCAGTTCCGTACGTCGGTCGACGTGGGCGTCGACCTCAGCGTCGCGGACCTTCGTGCCTCCTGCGACGCGGTCGTCCTGGCCGGTGGCTCGACTGTTGGTCGCGACCTTGGCGTGCCTGGGCGTGAGCTGGCCGGCATCCACCTGGCGATGGACTATCTCGAGCCGGCAAACCGCGTGCAGCAGGGCGACCTGGCCAGCTGGCCGATCGACGCGAACGGCAAGGATGTCGTCATCATCGGCGGCGGCGACACCGGCGCGGACTGTCTCGGCACCGCCCACCGCCAGCGTGCCCGCTCGGTGACACAGCTCGAGATCCTGCCCAGGCCGCCGGCAGAGCGCGCGAGCTCGACGCCGTGGCCGACGTGGCCGCTCCTGCTGCGGACGAGCAGCGCCCACGAGGAGGGCGGCGAGCGGGTGTTCAGCGTCAACACCGAGCGCTTCATCGGCGACGAGGCCGGCCACGTGGCCAGCCTCGTGCTGGTCGAGGTTGAGCTACTCGACGGCCGGTTCGTGCCTGTCGCGGGCAGCGAGCGCGTCGTCCCGGCCCAGCTGGTCCTGCTCGCGATGGGCTTCACCGGACCGCAGCAGGAGGGGTTGCTCGAGCTGCTCGGGGTGCAGCTCGATGCCCGAGGCAACGTCGCACGCGACGCCGGCTGGGCCACCAACATCCCTGGTGTGTTCGTTGCCGGCGACATGGGCCGTGGCCAGTCGCTTGTCGTCTGGGCCATCGCCGAGGGCCGGTCCGCCGCCGCGTCGGTGGATCGCTACCTCTGCGGTGAGACTTTCCTACCCTCTCCCGTGCTCCCCACGAGCCGCTAGGGAAGGCAACCACCTCCGAACTGGTGTCCGCTGCCACGACCGGTCTAGTGTCCGGTTTGGGGCGGTCCAACCTGGCCGTCCAGGAGCAGGAGGAACACGTGCGCAAAACCCTCGCCGCCGGGGCGGTCACCGCCGCCCTGGTTGCATCCAGCCTCGCCCTGACGTCGCAACCCGCGACCGCTCAGGGCGGGACCACCAGCACGCAGAACCAGAAGCAGACCTTCGTTGTGCTGTATGCAGCAGGAGTGTCCGCCCAAGACGCCCGCAGTGCGATCACAGCGGCAGGCGGTCGGGTCACGAAGGAGAACGCGACGGTCGGCGTCGCCACCGTCACGACGACCAACGCCGACTTCCGGGCGGCAGCGGGCCGGCAACGTGCCCTGGCCGGCGTCGCGGCCAACCGGGTCATCGGCTCGGTGCCGCGCGACCGCGCCGGCTCGCGCCCGGATGTCGAGCGCGCACCCGATGGTGTCGCGGGCCCGACCAGCCAGCGCGGACCGCATGCTGCCAAGGGCCAGACCGGTGCAGCGGCGGAGCCGCTAGCCGACCGCCAGTGGGACATGCGGATGATCCACGCGTTCGACGCCCAGAAGACGCAGGCCGGCGACCGGCGCGTCAAGGTCGGCGTCATCGACACCGGCATCGAGGGCGACCACCCCGACATCAAGGCCAACTTCGACCAGGCGGACAGCCGCAACTTCGTCACTGACATCCCGGTCGACTCCGGTGGCACCGTGCTCGACGGTCCGTGCGAGCACCCGAGCTGCGTCGACCCGGTCGGCGAGGACGACAACGGTCACGGCACGCACGTCGCCAGCACCATCGCCGCCCCGATCAACGGCGTTGGCATCGCCGGCGTGGCACCGAACGTGACGCTGGTCAACATCCGGGCCGGCCAGGACAGCGGCTTCTTCTTCCTCCAGCCGACCGTGGACGCCATCACCTACGCCGGCCAGGCCGGCATCGACGTCGTCAACATGAGCTTCTACACCGACCCGTGGCTGTTCAACTGCGACGCCAACCCGGCCGACAGCCCCGAGCAGCAGCAGGACCAGCGCGTCATCAAGGCCGCGACCCAGCGTGCCGTCAACTTCGCCTACGACCACGGCGTGACGTTGATCGCGGCGTCAGGCAACGAGTCGACCGACCTCGGTCACCCGACCTCGGACCCCACGAGCCCGGACTACCCGCAGGCGTCTGCGACGACGACGTACGCACATGACCGGCAGATCGACAACGCCACCTGCCAGTCCATGCCGTCCGAGGCCGAGCACGTCCTCGACGTCAACGCGGTCGGGCCGAGCAAGCGGCTGTCGTTCTACAGCAACTACGGCACCGAGCGGACGACGGTTGCGGCGCCTGGTGGGGACTCGCGGGACAAGGCGACCGGTCTGGCCAACCCGGCCAACCGCATCCTTGCCGCCTACCCGAAGATCGCGCTGGTGGAAGAAGGCATCGTCAACGAGAACGACACCATCAACACCGCCAGCCCCTTCGCGGTGCAGGTCGTACAGGACTGCAGCAGCGGCACCTGCTACTACTGGCGCTACCTGCAAGGCACCTCGATGGCCAGCCCGCACGCGGTCGGTGTGGCAGCGCTGATCATCAGCCAGTACGGCGTGAAGGACGCCAAGCACAAGGGCGGACTGACCCTCAAGCCGGCCAAGACCGAGCGCATCCTGACGAGCACGGCGGCGCAGCAGGCCTGCCCGGAGCCGCGCACCGTCACCTACATGCTGTCGGCGGACGGCACCGCGACCTGCGAGGGCACGCCCGCCTTCAACGGCTTCTACGGCCATGGCATCGTGGACGCCTTGGCGGCCGTGCGGAAGTGACCGGCGCGAGCAGCTCGTCGTGGCTGCTCGGCTGAGTGCTCCCTGCGGGGCGTCGTCCTTCGGGACGGCGCCCCTCAGCGCGTCCGGGTCCGTCACCCGTCTGCCGCTGGCGCGGCGGCGGGTAGGCGTCGCACAGTGGTGGGGTGCACTCCCTGCTCGGCGCCGCCTCGATCGCGCTCGACCTCGCACGGCACCCGGCGGGTGCTGCTGTGGCCGAGACGGCCGGCCGGCTGCTCGTCATGACGCCCGCCGAGGTCGATGCCCTGTCCGATCGGGTGCGCGGGGCGGTGAATGCCCGGGCCGAGGACCGCGCACTGCTGCTTGCCGAGGCGGGACGCCCCGGGTCGGTGCCGGACCTCGCTCTCGTGCTGCGGGGGGTTCAGGGGATGGCCGAGAAGGCGCTGCCCTCACCCGAGGAGGCCCGGGTCGTCGTCCGGACGCTCGACGGGTCCCTTCTGTTGCGGCTGCCCGACCTGCTGCGGGTGCTGGCCGCGGAAGGACCGCTGACCGACCCGCGGCTGCCCGCCGACGGCATCCAGGCGGCCCTGGACGCCGTGGCTGCGGCCTGGATTCCGTCGGGCGCCGACCCAGCTGCTGTGCGGGCCGCCACCCGGCTGGCGGCGCCTTGGCGAGAGGTCGTGGCCGGCCGGCACCGGCTGCCTGGCCGCCTGGATGGGCTGGATGGGCTGGACGGGCTGGATCGCTACGCCTGCCGCGGAACCGCGAGGCTGCTCGAAGCTGCCGCCCGGCTCGATGTCCCCGGCTGGGGGCGCGTCGTGCGCGCCCGTAACGCCGCACGCGGCAGCCTGCGCTGGTCCACGGCCATGCACGAGGCCTGCCGGACCGTCGAGGACGCCGGCCGGGTCGTGCAGGTGGCCCGCGCGCAGTTCGCCGCCGCGCGGGTCCTGCGCCGATCCGTCGTGTCCACGAGCGACGGCGCGCGCTCGGCGGCGATGGCTTTGACCTCGGCCGTGCAGGCGGAGTGCGTTGCCGACCTGCTGCCGGGTGAGGTCTGCGCCGTGCTGGGTGGGCCGTGGGAGGCGCGTCGCTCGGTCGCCTGACCGGCGCGCGCGCGGCCTAGGCTCCGACAGGTGAAGCGCCGCGCGAAGATCGTCTGCACGCTGGGTCCCGGGACCCACTCCTACGAGCGGGTGCTGGCCCTCGTCCACGCCGGGATGGACGTCGCCCGGCTCAACTTCTCCCATGGCAGCCACGAGCAGCACGCCGAGGCCTACCGCTGGGTCCGGCAGGCCTCGGACGAGTCGGGGCGTGGGGTCGGCATCCTGGTCGACCTCCAGGGTCCCAAGATCCGCCTCGGCCGCTTCGCGGCCGGCCCGGTGCTCTGGGCGACGGGGGAGCAGGTCGTGGTCACGACGGAGCCCTGCTTAGGCACCCACGATCGCGTCTCGACCACCTACTCCGGGCTCGCCTCCGACGTCCATCCCGGGGATCGGCTGCTCGTCGACGACGGGAGGCTGGCCCTGAGGGTGGTCTCCGTCGACGGGCCGGACGTGCTGCTGAAGGTTCTCGAGGGCGGCCCCGTCTCCGACAACAAGGGGCTGTCCCTGCCCGGTGTCGTGGTGAGCGTGCCGACGCTGACCGAGAAGGACGAGGCGGACCTGCGCTTCGCGCTTACCTTGCGCGCCGACCTCGTGGCGCTGTCGTTCGTACGCTCGCCAGCCGACCTTGTACTGGTCCACAAGATCATGGACGACGTCGGGGTGCGGCTGCCAGTGCTGGCCAAGATCGAGAAACCAGAGGCTGTCGAGAACCTCGACGCCATCGTCGAGGCCTTCGACGGGCTCATGGTCGCTCGCGGCGACCTGGGGGTGGAGATGCCTCTGGAGCGGGTCCCGCTCGTCCAGAAGCAGGCAGTGCAGGCGGCCCGTGAGCTTGCCAAGCCGGTCATCGTCGCGACGCAGATGCTCGACTCCATGGTGATGGCCAGCCGACCCACGCGCGCCGAGGCGAGCGATGTCGCCAACGCGGTACTCGACGGCGCCGACGCACTGATGCTGTCCGGTGAGACGAGCGTGGGCAACTACCCCATCGAGTCCGTGGCGACGATGGCGCGCATCATCGTGGCCGCAGAGGAGGCGCTGTGGCGGGTGCCCCGCATCCTGCGGGAGCCCACGACTGTTGGCGGCGCCATAGCCCGCGCGGCGGCCTCCGTCGGCGCAACGGTCGGCGCCAGCGCGCTCGTAGCCTTCACGCAGAGCGGCGACACCGCGCGGCGACTCGCAGAGCACCGGTCCGCCATCCCGTTGCTCGCCTTCACCCCCGTACCCGAGGTGCGTAGCCAGCTGGCGCTCGTGTGGGGTGTGGAAACCTTCCTCGTGCCAGCGGTAGAGCACACGGACGACATGGTGAGCCAGGTCGACAGCGCGATGCTCGACCTGGGCCGGATGAAGCGGGGGGAGCTGGTCACGATCGTGGCCGGCAGCCCGCCCGGCACGAGCGGCTCGACCAACGCGATGCGCGTCCACCGCCTGGGCAGCCCGCCCCCCATGCGCTGACCCTGGTGTGACCCTGGTGTGACCCTGGTGTGACCCTTGCCGGCCCAGCCCTCCCCTCCCCCGAGCCCTCCCCCCGGCCCTCCCCTCCCGCTGCCCCCTCCCCGACTCTCTCCCCACCCTTGCCACACCCTCCGCCAGGGC
>JANLPD010000422.1:0-11333 GCA_031367045.1 Frankiales bacterium
GCCGACGGTGCGCAGCGGCGTCCCCTCGGATCGCCCGCTCGGCGAGCAGATCGCCCGCCGCCACCGGGCGCGGGGCGTCCGGCCAGGCGGCTGCCGCGGTCAGCGCGCTCAGGGCCTCCTGCACGGACGAAGCGGCCTGGCCGAGCTCGCCGACGACCGGACCGACGACGACCGGACCGGGCGGCAGTGCAGCGGCCAGCTGCCCGAGCGCCCGGTCGACCGACCCCGAGCCTCCGACGATCAGCACGAGCGCGTCGGCCGCCTCCCCGGCGAGCAGCACCAGGCCGGTGTGCCGCGCCGAGGCGCGGAGCTCGGCCAGGTCGAGGTCGGCCTCGTCGTCCGGGGCGTGGAAGGCCAGGGCAACCGCCCAGTCCCCGCGCGTCCAGCCCAGCGACGCGGCGCGCGACAACGTCGGCTCGCCCGCGTGCCCCCGGACGAGGGCGTCAACGACGCCAGCCTCGACCCGGGCGTCCCACGCACCCCTCGCCTCGGCGGCGGCGGCGTACACGTCGGCAGCCGCGAAGGCAATCTCCCGGGAGTAGCGCAGGACCGCCTCCCGCAGCAGCTCCTCGTCGCCCGGCGCCGCGAGCTGGGGCACCGCGTCCTCGATGACGCCGACGGCAACCCGGATGAGCTGCACGGTCTGCTTCAGGTTCACGATGCGGGCCAGCTCGCGTGGGGCCGCGGCGAAAATTTCCGGCCCGCTCGCAAGATGGCCGGCCGGATCGCGCAGCCAGTCCGCAAAGGCGCCGAGGGCCGCCTGTAGTACCAGCCCGACGTAGGAGCGCTGCTCGGCTGGGAGCCCGCCGAACCATGGCAGCTCTTCCATCGCCCGCACGGCCTTGGTGCTCAGGGCCGACGAGGACCGCTGCACCCGCTGCCACGTCGCCTGTGCCACGAAGCGACAGGTTAGGACCCTCGAACACAGGCCGGCGGTGTTCAGGGTCGCCTTCGCAAAGCCGGCCTACCCGCCGTAGGCCTTGGGCCGACCGTAGGCGTCGGTCTGCGGCGCCGCCCTCGCGAGCAGCCCCGGCAGGATGGCGTCGAGCTCGGCGACGGCCCACGGGCCCTGCTTCTGCGCCGCCGGCCCGACGTCCCAGCCTTCGGCGACCGACACGTGCCCGGCGCGCAGGTTGAAGACCCGGCCGTTGACCGTCGCCAGGGGCGAGCCGAGCCAGACGACGAGGGCGACGATGTTCTCGGGCCCGCCCGGGTTCGGCCAGCCGGTCCGGGCCTCGAGCTCAGCCAGCCGCTCCTTGTAGCCGGTGAGCCCCTGCGTCATCTTCGTCAGCGCGCTCGGCGCGATGGCGTTGGACAGGATCCCGTAGCGCCACAGCTCCTCACCGAGGATCTGCGTGAACGCCGCGATACCCGCCTTGGCGGCGCCGTAGTTGGCCTGCCCCACGTTGCCGAAGATCCCGGACGGCGAGCTGGTGTTGACGATGCGCGCGACCGCCTGGTCGCCGGCCTTGGAGCGGTCCCGCCAGTAGGAGACAGCGTGCTTGGTTGGCGCGAAGGTGCCCCGCAGGTGGACCCTGATGACCGCGTCCCAGTCGTCGATCGTCATGTTGACAAACATCCGGTCGCGCAGGATTCCGGCGTTGTTGACAAGGGTGTCCAGGCCGCCGAAGGAGTCGAGCGCGGTCTGCACAAGGCGGCCGGCGCCGTCCCAGTCGCTGATGTCGTCGGTGTTGGCCACTGCTTGCCCGCCGAGGGCTTTGCATTCCGCCACGACGGCGTGCGCGCCATCGGCGCTGACATCGTTGACGACGACCCGCGCGCCCTCCTGCGCGAACAGCAGCGCCTCAGCGCGACCGATCCCGCCGCCGGCACCGGTGATGACGACGACCCTGCCGTCGCAGCTGCTCATGTCGCCCTTCTTACACCGGTGTGTCCCTCATCACCCCGACGGGTCAGCAACGATCGGATCGGGCGTGGTTCTCTCGTTTGGTCAGCCACGGTCGCCGATGCCCGGACCCGTGCCACACCTGGAGGCCCTCCCATGCGCGACGCTGTCATCGTCGAAGCAGTCCGTACCCCCGTCGGCAAGCGCAACGGAGGCCTCCAGTCCCTGCACTCGGCCGACATCTCCGCCCACGTCCTGTCGGCCCTGGTCGAGCGGAGCGGGATCGACCCGGTCCTCGTCGACGACGTGATCTGGGGCTGCGTCATGCAGATCGGGGAGCAGACATTCGACATCGCCCGGACAGCGGTCCTGTCCGCCGGCTGGCCCGAGAGCGTGCCTGGCACCACCATCGACCGCCAGTGCGGGTCGAGCCAGCAGTCGGTGCACTTCGCTGCTGCCGGCGTCATCGCCGGGCAGTACGACCTGGCCGTTGCAGGTGGCGTCGAGATGATGAGCCGTACGCCGATGGGCTCGTCGTTCACCGCCAGCCCGCTGGGCGAGAAGTACGTCGCCCGCTACGGCTCGGACTTCCCGAACCAGGGCATCGGCGCCGAGGACATCGCCGACCGGTGGGGCCTGTCCCGCGCCCAGCTCGACGAGTTCGCGCTGCTGAGCCACGAGCGCGCCGCTGCCGCGCAGGACTCCGGCGCCTTCGAGGCCCAGATCACCCCGGTGCCCACCGCCGACGGCCTCATCAGCCTCGACGAGGGCATCCGGCGGGGCGGCACGCTCGACAAGCTCGCCGCGCTGAAGCCGGCCTTCCGGGAGGGCGGCAAGATCACGGCCGCCAACTCCTCGCAGATCAGCGACGGCTCGGCTGCCCTGCTCATCACGACGAGCGAGTTCGCCACGGCCCACGGCCTGACCCCGATCGCCCGCATCCACACCGCGGTCGTGATCGGTGCGGCCCCCATGCCGATGCTCACCGCTCCGATCCCGGCGACCCAGAAGGCCCTCGCGAAGAGCGGCCTCACGATCGATGAGATCGGGGCCTTCGAAGTCAATGAGGCCTTTGCCTCCGTGCCGCTGGCCTGGCTCATGGAGCTCGGCGCCGACGAGAAGGCCCTCAACCCGCTCGGCGGTGCGATCGCCCTCGGCCACCCGCTCGGCGGCTCCGGCGCCCGCATCATGACGACGCTGGTCCACCACATGAAGGACAACGGCATCCGCTACGGCCTGCAGACCATGTGCGAGGGCGGTGGCCAGGCCAACGCCACCATCCTCGAGCTGCTCTAACCGGCTAGCTGCCCAGCCAGTCGGCCAGCACTGCCTCGGTGTCGCTGCCCGGCACTGACGCCGGTGACGGGGTCCCTGCTGGGGTGCGCGAGAAGCGCGGCGCCGGCGCCGGCTGCACGCGGCCATCGAGCTCCACCAGCGTCCCGCGGGCGGCCAGGTGCGGCTCGTACGGCGCCTCAGCCGTCTCCACGACCGGCGTCACGCAGGCGTCGACGCCCTGGAACTGCTCAGTCCACTGGTCCCGCGTCCTGGTGAGAAATACCCTGGTGAACGCCTCGCGCAGGACCGGCCAGCCGGACACGTCCTGCTGCGCGGGGAGCTCAGCGCCGACGAGCCCGAGCCCGTCGAGCATCACTGCGTAGAACTGCGGCTCGAGCGGGCCGACGGCGACGAACCGGCCGTCCGCGCATTCGTAGGTGTCGTAGAAGGGCGCGCCGCCGTCGAGCAGGTTGGCGCCGCGGTCATCACCCCAGCTGCCCTGCGAGCGCATCGCCCACATCATCGTGGAGAGCAGGGCGGCGCCGTCCACCATCGCGGCGTCGACCACCTGACCCTGGCCGGACCGCTGGCACTCCCAGAGGGCGGCCAAAATCCCGACGAGCAGCAGCATCGAGCCGCCGCCGAAATCGGCGACGAGGTTGAGCGGCGGCACCGGCGACTGCCCGCTGCGCCCGATGGCGGCAAGGGTCCCGGTCAGGCCTAGGTAGTTGATGTCGTGACCGGCCCGCGCGGCGAGCGGGCCCTGCTGGCCCCAGCCGGTGATCCGCCCGTAGACCAGGCGCGGGTTGCGGGCCATGCAGTCCTGCGGGCCGACGCCGAGCTTCTCGGTGACGCCAGGGCGAAAGCCCTCAAGCAGGACGTCGGCCTTCTGGGCGAGGCGAAGCACCGTCTCGACGCCCTCCGGGGTCTTTAGATCTGCCGACAGCGACCGCCGGCCGCGCAATTGGAAATCATCCTGCCTCGGGGAGACCTGGAACGCCGAGGGCCGCTCGATGCGGACGACGTCGGCGCCGAGGTCGGCCAGCACCATGGCGGCGTGCGGGGCGGGCCCGAGACCAGCGAGCTCCACGACGCGGAGTCCGGACAAGGGGCCGGCCATTGGAGGTCTCCTCGGTTCAGGCTCGCCGTCACGCAGGTCGTGGACGAGCCTCGCCTACCACTGCCAAGGTGCGCGCACGACCCCCCTTGACCAGGCCGCTCAGGGCGGCTGGACCGGGGGTAGGCGCACCACCGCCCCCAGGCCCGAGGACTGTCGCGCGGCCTCGATCACCTGGAGCACCCGGACGCCCGCCTCTGGCGCCACCGGCGGCGCACCACCGGCGCGCACCGCGGCCACGAAGCCCCGGTAGAAAGCCGACCAGTCCCCCTGCAGGCTGGCAACGTTGCGTGCGCCGTCTGCCGTCCAGAGGCGACCCGGTGGCTCGGGCGCCCGAGGTGCGTCTGCGGGCACACCGTCGCGAAGCGCCTGCTCCTGGCCGTCGAGGTCGTGCTTCGCCCAACCTGCCGCGCTCCCTTGCAGCACGAGGCGCGGGCCTGGCCAGGGCGCGGCGAGCGAGCACCAGAGATGCGAGCGGGCACCCGACGCATGGGTCAGCGCGAGGAAGCAGTCGTCATCGAAGACTGCGCCGGGGCGGCGCACGTCGAGCTCTGCGTAGACGGCAACGGCGGGTCCGAGCAGGTACAGCGCCTGGTCCACCAGGTGCGAGCCGAGGTCGAGGAGTACCCCCCCTCCCGAGGCGGCCTTCTCGCGCCAGTGCGGCGAAACCTGCGGTCGGTGGCGGGTGAAGCGAGACTCGAGCCGGTGAATATCCCCGAGCGTGCCCTCGGCGATCAGGGCCCGGGCGGTCCTCGTGTCGCTGTCCCAGCGACGGTTATGGAAGACCGTCAGCAGTACACTGAGGTCACGCGCCCGCTTGCACAACTGCGCGGCGTCCTCGGCATCCACGGTGAGCGGCTTGTCCACCACGGTCGACTTTCCAAGGTCGAGCGAGGTGGTCGCTAGGGCGGCATGGACGTCGTTGTCCGTCGCCACCACCACGGCCTCGAATTCGTCCTGGCAGGCCCACAGCTCGTCGGCGGTAGCCACCAGCCGCACTCCGGGAAGGTCGTCTCGCGCCTGTTCGCGCCGAACCGGGTCGCGGGACACCACATGGGTGACCTCGATCCCAGGCACCGCCTCGATCAGGGGGCGGTGCAGGACCCGGCCGGCCAGGCCGTAGCCGATCAGCGCCGTCCGCAGGTTGCTCACGACGGACCCGGCCGGCTTCGCAGCAGACGGGCGGCCGCGTCGAGCACCCGCATCGTCTCCACCGTCTCTGCCAGCGGCGCAACCTCGCTCTGGCTACGACCCCGCGCCACGCAACTCGCAACCTCTTCGACCTCACCGACAAAGCCCGACGACCTGTCCTGCAGGTGGTGCTCCTGCAGGGGGAGTCCGCCGACCTGCACGACGAGCCGCGTCGGGGCGTGGAACGACGGGCCGATCTCGGCAAAGCCATTGCTGCCTACGACCAGGGCCGTCCCGGGAAGTTGGCTGACCAGCGAGCTCGAGAGCAGGGCTCTGGCTCCGGACCGCCAAGAAAGCAGCAGGCTTGCCTCCGCGTCGACGCCGGTGGGTGCCAGCGAGCCCGCCGCGTCGATGCCGTCGGGACTGCCCAGCAGCAGCCGAGCGAAATCCACCGGGTAGACACCGAGATCGAGCAGCGAACCGCCCCCCAGAAGGGGATCCCACAGCCGTCCCTCAGGGTCGTACTCCGCAGCGAATCCGAAAGCCGCTTGCACCGAGCGCAGATCCCCGAGCGCGCCGGTGACGACCAGCTCGCGCAACCGCTGGACCAAAGGGTTGAAGCGCATCCACATGGCCTCCATGAGGAACACCCCCGTCTCCTCGGCGAGGGCTGCCAGCCGTTCGGTCTCCGCCAGCGTGTGGGTGAGCGGCTTCTCGCAGAGCACCGCTCGCCCGGCGCGCAGGGCGGTCTCTACCACCCCGGCGTGCTGCGCATGGGGGGTCGCGACATAAACGGCGTCGACCTCGGGGTCCTCGATCAGCTGTGCATAGGAGCCGTAGGACCGGCGGGCAGCCAGGTCCGACGCCAAGGCGGCGGCGCGGGCGGCGTCGCGCGAGCCGACCGCGACGACGTCCATCCCAGGGTGTTGCGCGATCACTGTGCCCACCACGTGGGCGATGCGACCGGTCGCGACGATGCCCCAGCCCAGCGTCATCGCGGGTCCCGGTCGCGCCAGCGTTGGATGGCGGCATCGCGCTCAGCGGAAAAGGCGGACCGCACGCCGTCGGCGGCTCGCGTGTCCACCGGCTCATGTACCTGGGCTACCCGCACGGTCCACTCGGGCAATTTTCCAGTTAGGGCCCACACCGCCTGCGCAGCAGCGCCTTTCGCGACGTACTCCTCTGCTTCAGGCACCACGACGGGCGCACCGAGCAACGACGGTGCGAGCGCCTGGACGGCAGTCGACCGCGCCGCACCGCCGATGAGCAGGAGACGTCGCGCCACCACGCCCTGCCGCCCGAGAGCGTCGACTGCGTCTGCGAGGCCGCAGAGCATGCCCTCCACTGCTGCGCGCGCGAGGTTCTGCGGCGTCATCGACGCGCGCGTCAGGCCGGAAAGAGTTCCCGTAGCCGCCGGCAGGTCCGGGGTGCGCTCCCCGTCGAGGTAGGGCAGGAGCACGACCCCTGCAGCACCGGGAGCCGCGCGCAGCGCCAGCGCGTCAAGGCCCGCGAGGTCCGTGCCCAGCAGGTCAGCTGTCGCGGACAGCACGCGGGCCGCGTTGAGCGTCGCGACCAGAGGGAGGAAGCGACCGGTCGCGTCGGCGAACCCTGCGACGACCCCGGACCGGTCGACGACGGGGGCATCGTGCACGGCGAAGGCAGTCCCGCTCGTACCGAGAGACACGACGACGTCGCCCGGCCCCAGCCCCAGGCCCAGTGCGGCGCCCATGTTGTCGCCGGTCCCCGCGGCCACCACCACGCCAGCCGCTGTAGTCCCCGCGACGTCGCTCGGGCGAAGGACGCGCGGCAGCTCGAGCGCGCGGCCGAACGCCAGCTCCAGCAGGTCCGTGCGGTAGCTCCCCGCGCGGGGGGACCAGTAGCCGGTCCCGGAGGCGTCCCCGCGGTCGGTCACCAGCTCCGGGGGCGCTGCGCCGCGATCGAGTAGTCGCGAGGTGAGCCAGTCGTGCGGCAGGACGACCGACTCGACACCGGCTGCGAGGTCCGGCTCGTGCTCTGCCAACCAGCGCAGCTTGCTGACCGTGAAGCTGGCGACGGGCACCAGCCCGACCGCGTCGGCCCAGGCACCGGCACCACCGAGCTCAACCTCGAGGTCGCGCGCGGCACCGGCGGAGCGGACGTCGTTCCAGAGCAGAGCTGGGCGTACGACGCGACGGTTGCCGTCGAGGACCACCATCCCGTGCTGCTGACCTGCAACCGAGAGGGCCGACACACCGTCGAGCAGGCCTGCGCTGCAGGCGGTCTGCAGGGCGTCCCACCATGCGGCCGGGTCGACCTCGGTCCCGTCCGGATGGGGGGCCCGGCCACGCCGCACGACCGCCCCCGACAAGGCGTCGCACACGAGCACCTTCGTGGACTGGGTCGACGCATCGATTCCGGCGACGAGCGTCACGCGCCCGCCTTGCAGGTAGGCCGCAGGCGCGCCAGTTCCCCGAGCGGGTCATCGAGCAGTGCGGCGAACGCGAGCTCGCCCGCTCCGACTGCTGTCGAGTCCACACCCAGCCCTGGCAGCTCGAGGCGCACCTGGTCGCTGGGCGCAACCAGGGCGGTCGCCAGCACCGCGCGGACCAGCGGTTCGGTCGCCGAGAAGATGTACCGGGTAGCACCCCCGAACAAGATGAGCTCGGGGTTGAAGATATTGACGAGGTTGACGATCCCGAAACCCAGCGCACGGCCGACCCGGCGCATCCCGGCCTGCGGCCAGCGTTCTCCCGCCGCATAGGCCGCCAGCACCTGGGCAAGCGACATACCTGGCGGCGCACCCGTCGCGAGCAGCACGGCCTGGTCGCCCACCTCGGTCTCCCAGCACCCACGACGTCCACAACGGCAGAGCCGCCCGCGGTCGCTCAGGCTCATGTGGCCGATCTCGCCGCCGTAGCCACCCGCACCACGCATGGGTCGGCCGCCCAGGATGATGCCGCCGCCGATCCCCACCTCACCGGAGATGTAGATCATGTCGGACAGTCCAGCCCCTGCGCCGCGCAGGTGCTCTGCCCTGGCGCCGAGATCCCCGTCGTTGCCGACCTCTATCGGCAGCGACGAGCGCAGCGTCTTGGCGACCAGGTCGCGCAGCGGGACGTCCACCCAGCCGAGGTTCGGGGCGAAGCGCACGACCCCGTCGGCCGAGCTGACGACCCCGCAGACGCCGATGCCGATTCCCGCGCAGACGGCGTCGGCGGGAGCGCCGCGCAACATCTTGGTGGCCAAGCCTTCGAGGCGTCGCAGCGTCCGCGGGACCCCGTAGTCGGCGGGCGACTGACCCAGCTCGAGACGGTCGAGGACAACCCCTCCCAGCCCGACGCGGACGCCCGTGAAGTGCTCGGCCCCGATGTCCAGCGCCAGGACGTACACCATCTCGGACTCCGGCTCGACGGTGATCGATGGCCGGCCGGCACCCGCGCCGATTCGCCCGACGGGAGCCGACTCGCGGACGAGGCCGGCCTGCACGAGGTCGGCGGTGAGCGCCTTGATGGTGCTGCGGTTGAGGCCGGTCAGGAAGGTGAGGTCCGACCGCGACGTGGCCCCCCGCACGTGCACCAGCCGGAGCAGGCTGCCGAGGTTATGGCGGCGGACCTCGTCCTGGGACGCAACGGGCCTTAGCTTCATGGTCGGGCGCCTCCGCCGTTAGACCCGGCCGGTGGCGGCCGCCCGTCGGCGCGAGATGGCATCGACACTGGCGGCGACGAGCAGGACCACGCCGGTGACCATGAAGACGACGCTCGACGGCTGGTTGAGCAAGCCCATGCCGTTGATGATGATCGCGATGACGAGCCCACCGAGGACAGCGTCCATCACCTTGCCCTTGCCCCCGAAAAGGCTGGTCCCGCCGATGACGGCAGATCCCACGGCGTACAGCAGCGTCTCGGCGCCACCCGTCGTCGGAGAGATGCTGTTGTCACGGCTCGCCAGCAGGACGCCGGCGAACGCCGCCAGCGTCGAGCAGATGACGAAGCACAGCAGCTTGATGCGCGGCACGTTGATACCGGCCCGGCGCGCCGCCTCGGCGTTACCGCCGACGGCATAGACATGACGGCCGAAGGCCGTGCGCGCGAGCAAGAAGTTCAGCACGACCAGTAGCACGATCAGGAGCCCGACGACCTCGGGCACCCCCTTGATCGAGGACACCGCCGCGTTGGGGCTGCGCTCCCTGCTCAGGTAGGCGGTCGCGGCGCCCAACAGGACCGCGAGCACCGCCACCTTCGCCAAGACGACCGAGACTGCGTCGGCGTGCAGGCCGTCTGCGTGGCGGGTCGAGGCACGCCGCAGCAGGACGAACGCGTAGCCACCGACGACGACAACGAACATCAGCCAGCCGAACCACACCGGCAGGGTGTCGTTGTTGAGCCCCAGCAGGGTGTTGTCGCGGACGGCGATCGTGCCACCTTCACCGATCAGCTTGAGCAGCAAGCCTTGCAGCCCGAGGAACGCGGCCAGCGTGACGACGAACGACGGAATGCCCAACCGTGCCACGAGCAGGCCGATGCAGACGCCGATCACAGCGCCGGTCCCGAGCCCAGCCAGAAGCGCCAGCCACCAGGGTTGGCCATGGTTGGTGACCACAATCCCCATGACCGCGGCCCCGGTGCCGGCGGCGAAACCGGCGGACAGGTCGATCTCGCCGAGCAGGAGCACGAACACCAGGCCCATGGCGATGACGATGAGGGCCGCGGCCTGGTTGATGAGGTTGGAAAAGTTGAAGGCGTTGGTGAACGTCGACGGACGCAGGACGGCGAACACGAGGGTCAGGACGACCAGTCCCAGGACGGCGGGGATCGAACCGACGTCACCGCCGCGAACGGCCGCGACGTAGTCGCCGACTGCCTTACCGATGCCGCTGCGGGTGCGCCGTCCCGGCAACCCATCTTTTGAGCTCCCTGGTGCGAGCGTGGTCCCAGTGGTCACGACGCCTCCATGGGGCTCTGCGGGCCGGTCGGGCCGGTCGGGCCGGGTGGGTCAACAGGTCGGTCAACAGGTGGGTCAACGGGTCCGGCAGCGCCGGTCTCCAGCGCGCCGAGCCCCAGCACGCCCGAACGGCCACTTGTGATCAGTTCCACCACCTGGCCGCGGTTGACCTCGCTCGCACGCACCTGCGCGGCCATCCGGCCGAGGTAGAGGACCGAGATGCTGTCGGCCACCTCGAAAACGTCGTTGAGGTTGTGGCTGATAAGCACCACGGCGAGGCCCTTGTCGGCCAGCCGACGGACCAGCTTGAGGACCTGCTCGGTCTGGGCGACGCCGAGCGCCGCCGTGGGCTCGTCCAGAATCACGACTCGCGAGTTCCAGATGACCGATCGGGCGATGGCGACCGTCTGACGCTGGCCGCCGGACAGGCTCGCGACCTGTTGGCGGATCGACGCGACGGTCCGCACCGACAGCCCGTCGAGGGTCTCGGTGGCCCTGCGCTCCATCGTCCCCTCGTCGAGGCGGCCCCCCTTCGTCAGCTCGCGGCCCAGAAAAAGGTTGTGGACGATGTCGAGGTTGTCGCACAGAGCGAGGTCCTGGTAGACGACCTCGATCCCGAGCGCGTTGGCCTGTTTGGGGTTGGTGACACTCACCTTGTTGCCGTCGAAGCTGTAGTCGCCGGAGTCGAAGGCGTAGATGCCGGCCAGCCCCTTGATCAGGGTGCTCTTGCCGGCGCCGTTGTCCCCCACCAGCGCCGTGACCTCACCGGCGCGGGCGTCGAAGTCCACGTCCAGCAGGACGTGGACCGCCCCGAAGCTCGTGTTAACGGCCCGCAACGTCAGCAGCGCCTCGGCGCCTTGGTCGGGTGCGACGGCAGTGGTGCTCGCGATCGTCATGTCAGGGCCTCACAGATAACGGGCGGAGGGGTGCTGGCGGAGGGTGCTGGCGGGGGGGGCGCCCGCCCGCGGGGCCCCGGGCCCCCCCCCGCCCCCGGGGGGGGGGGTGGCGGGCGCGGAAGGAAAAGGGACCGGGGGCGGGGGGGGG
>JANLPD010000423.1:0-1601 GCA_031367045.1 Frankiales bacterium
GTCGTAGTTGTCTTCGGCGTCCGCCGTGGGTCAGCCGAGCCGGGACGTGCAGCATCTTGTAGCGCAGGGTTTTGGGTTCGGCTTTGGCCAGGTCACCGGTCAGGGCGAGCAGGCGCAGCCAGGCGATCAGGTCCGCGGCGATAGCCGTGATCTGGGTCCAGGCCTGGTTGATCGCGAACTCCCGGGAGGGGAACCGGCCCAGGCCGGAATCTTTGGCGTGCCGGATGCGGTCTTCGACGCGGGCGTGGGCGCGGTGCCGGGCCTCCAGGAACGCCAGCTGCCCGCTGGTGGTGTTCGTCGCGATGGTCTGGTAGCGGTAGCCGTCACGTTCTTCGAACAAGGACAGCTGCGCCCCGGGGTGGGGTCGTTCCCGGCGGACGATGACCCGCATCCCCGCCGGCCAGGCCCGCAGGTCGAGCAGGTCGGTCAGCTCGGCGACGTCCCCGCCGTCACGGGAGTGTCCGTCGGCGTCCAAGGCCGGCGCCCACACCGCCTTCGGGACCAGGGTGATGGCGTCGCGGACCCGCTCGGTCACCGCGAACCCCACCGAGTAGTGGAGCGTGCGGCCGCGGATCTGGCCCTGGGCGGTGAGCCAGTCCAGCAGGTCGTGGGAGGCCCCGGCGCCGTCGGCTCGAACCAGCAGCTGCTTGCGGTGCGCGACCGGGATCTGGCCGATCGCCCGGCCCAGGACCTCGATGTGATCGGCGGCGGTGTTCGCCCCCGCGTTCCCCGGCCGCAACGTCACCGCCAGGAGCTCAGTGGTGTTGTCGCACCACACCCCGAGCGGGTGGTAGCCGAACCCGCCCTTGAACGTCGGCCGGGCGAGCTCCTTCTCGCTGTGCGCGGTCACCAAAGTCGCATCCACGTCCAGCACGATCACCTCACCCAGGTCGGTGCCAGCGACCTTCGAGGTCGGGACCGCGGGCAGCTGCGCCCACACATGCCGGCGAACCCGGGCCCGGGCCCGCTCGACCCGGACCAGCGCGGCCGGGGTCAACTCGTCCAGCGCCCGCCACACCGTCGGCGCGGAAGCGACGGGTCCCAGGACCTGACCCTGGTGGCGCAGCACGTCGATGTCAGCGATCGCTTCACCGCCACCTGCGAGCATCACCGCCACATCGACCAAGACCCGGCCACGGTCATGGACCGGGGTGAACCTGGCCAGCGCGAGCGCCTTGGACAGCTCGGTGGTCAGCCCCGTGCGGTCAGCGAGCAGCCGCACCGCCACCGACCCCGCATGCGCCACCACACCTGTGCCGTCAGCGGTGACTGACAACCCCGAAGACCACGTCGTATGCTTCACCTGCGAAGTGCCTCTCGTGTAGGTGTTCCTGGTCCGTCGCAAGACCAAGTTTCCCTTACAGGACAGGCACTTTCGCGCGTCCACACCCCGTGTCAGATCACAACCCGTGAACGATCAGGGCTAGCGTTATATACGACGTCGCTCACTGGCCCCAATTCAGTCGCGCCAGCAACGAAGGGCGCGGACGCGTGCCCGCAAGCGGCCGGGCCCCCCCCCGTAGTGGGTTTGCTAAGCGCAGCCCCCGGTAGCGGCCCCCCGGGTTAATGGCGAACACAGGGGTGTGTTAGGTTTTAATTTT
>JANLPD010000433.1:0-7965 GCA_031367045.1 Frankiales bacterium
TACCGGGTGATGCTGCGCGTCGCGCGGCTGCCGCAGGAGCGGCGGGTCTTGCGATGATCGTCGGTGTCGGCGTCGGGCTTCTTGCCGGGGTTGGGCTCTGCCTCGCCGCGTCCGGGGTGCCGGCCGCCCGAAGGCCCGGTCTGGACGCCCGCCTCGCGCCGTACCTTCGGGATGCACCTCGGCCCTCACGACTGCTTGCAGCGGCACCTTCGCTCACCCCCTTCCCGGTCGTGGAACGCCTGCTGCGCCCGGTGCTCGGCGACCTCATCTCCTCAGTGGACCGCTGGGTCGGCGGCGCCACCAGCGTCCGGCGGCGGCTGGACCAGGCCGGCACCGAGACGACGCTCGAGCAGTTCCGCGCCGAGCAGGTGGTCTGGGGCGGCTTCGGCCTTGCGGCAGCGCTCGGGCTCGCCCTGCTCTCGGTGGCCTCGGGGACCGGCACCAGCCCGGTGGCGCTGCTCGGTTCGTGCGCCCTGCTGACGGTGGCCGGGGTCCTCGGCCGCGACCGGTGGCTGACCCGTCAGGTGCAGCGGCGCGAGGAGCGGATGCTCGCCGAGTTCCCAACGGTGGCCGAGCTTCTCGCCCTCGCCGTGACAGCGGGGGAGGGCCCGATCGGCGCCCTTGAGCGGATCGCCCGAACCAGCTCAGGTGAGCTGACCAAGGAGCTGTCCCGAGCCCTCGGCGAGGCCCGCGCCGGCGCCACGCTGATCCAGGCGCTGGAGGGAATCGCGGCACGCACCTCGCTCGCGGCGCTGGCCCGCTTCGTCGATGGCGTTGCCGTCGCGGTGGAGCGGGGAACGCCGCTCGCCGACGTGCTTCGGGCGCAGGCGGTTGACGTGCGTGAGGCCGGTCGCCGCCGGCTGCTCGAGTCCGCGGGCCGGCGGGAGATCGCGATGATGGTCCCGGTCGTCTTTTTGGTCCTGCCTGTCACCGTCGTTTTTGCTTTGTTTCCGGGTTTTTACGGTTTTACCCTGCTCGCTGGATGAACGCCCACCATGGAGGTGCTCTATGTTCCTGCCCCTTGTCATCCGCCTGCAGGAGCGGTGCCGCAACCCCTTGTCGGATGAAACCGGCGACGTGCCAGGCTGGGTGCTCATCACGATCATGACGGCGGGTCTGGTGACCGTCGTGTGGGGGGTAGCCGACAATCAGTTGAGCCAGATCCTCAACAAGGCCCTCAACTCGGTGACTGGGCCCTGAGTCGAGCCGTGCGGCAGAGCCGCGAGGACGGCAGCGCGGTCGTCGACTTCGTGCTTGTGTCAGTGCTCGTCGTCGTCCTGTTCCTCGTCGTCCTGCAGGTCGGCCTCGCGCTGCACGTCCGTAACGTCTTGGTCGCTTCCGCTGCCGAGGGTGCCCGCTACGCCGCCAATGCCGACCGGGGGGCGGCTGATGGTGAGCGGCGCACCCGCCAGGCGGTTGCCTCGGCCCTCAGCCAGCAGGTCGCCGACCGCATGACCTACACGGTCAGCGAGGTGATCGGGCCGGGCGGCGCGACCGTTGTCGAGGTCCGGGTGCACGGCCCGTTGCCCGTTGTCCTGCTGCCAGCCGTGCCGTTCACCCTGACCGTCCGCGGCCACGCCCTCGAGGAACAGCGGTGACCCGGCCCCGGGCCCGCGACGACGATGGCAACGCACTCGTCGAGTTCGTCTACCTGGGCTTCCTTTTGATGGTGCCGCTCGTCTACGTGCTGCTCACTGTCTTCCAGGTGCAGAGCGCCGCCTTCGGGGTGACCGAAGCGGCTCGTCAGGCCGGCCGAGCCTTCGCCCGGTCCGACACCCTCGACCAGGGCCTGGCGCGCGCGGATGCCGCCGCCGCCCTGGCGCTGCAGGACCAGGGTGTGCATGACGGCGGCCGGCCTGAGATTGCCTGCTCTGACGTCTGTCTCACCCCAGGCTCGACCGTCACGGTGACCGTCCGTTATCGCGTGCGGCTGATGTTTCTGGGTACCTTCTTCGCTCGCTCGTCGGCGCCCTCAATCCCGGTCACCGCCGTGCACACGCAGGTCGTCGACACGTTCCAGGAGGCTCCGTCAGGCCAGGCAGCACCGTGAAGCGCGACGAGGAGGGCAGCGTTCTACTGCTCATCATCGGCTTTGCCATCGTGCTGCTCGCCATGGTGGCGGTCGTCGTCGACGTCAGCGCCGTGGTGCTCGCCAAGCGGGCCGCCGCGTCCGCCGCCGACGGCGCCGCGAGTGCAGCGGCGCAGCAGCTCGACCGGGCAGCGCTGCTCACCTCCGGTCTGGACGCGGGGCTCCCGCTCGACCCGGAGGCCGTACGCCGGACCGTCGCCGACTACCAGCGCACGTCGCTGTCCGCCCAGCCAGGGCTGATCCTGGAGGTCACCGTGACGGGCGCCGTCGCGACCGTGACGGCGACAAGGGTGGTCCGCCTCCCGCTGGGTGCCCCGGGCAGCCCGTCCTCGACGAGGGTGACTGCGGTCGCGACGGTGCGCTCGCCGGCCGTGGGCCCATGAGCCACCTGCCGGACTAGGCTCGGCGATCGTGCCAGCCGACCGCTCCGACGACGTCTCGGCCCTGCGCGCCACGCTGACCAGCATCGAGAAGGTCCTCGATGTCCCACGGATGCAGGTTGAGCTCGGTGACCTCGAGGCCCAGGCCGGCGAGCCCGGCCTGTGGGACGACCAGGAGCGCGCCCAAGCGGTCACCAGCCGGATGAGCGCCATCCAGGCTGATCTCGAGCGGTTGTCGTCGTACCGCCGCCGGATCGACGACCTGTTCGTGCTGTTCGAACTGGCCGCCGAAGAGGACGACGAGGCGACGACCGCTGAGGCCGAGAATGAGCTGAGCGGGCTGCAGAAGGAAGTGGGCACCTTCGAGGTGCGCATGCTGCTTTCGGGAGAGTACGACGAGCGCCATGCCCTCGTGCAGATCAGCCCTGGGGCGGGCGGCGTCGACTCACAGGACTGGGCGTTGATGCTCTGGCGGATGTACTACCGCTGGGCCGAACGGCACGGCTACCCGCTAGACGTGCTGGAGTGGCAGGAGGCTGAGGAGGCCGGCGTGAAGTCGGTCGTCTTCCAGGTCAAGGCGCCGTTCGCCTACGGCACTCTGGCCGGCGAGCACGGCGTGCACCGGCTGGTGCGGATCAGCCCTTTCGACAACCAGGCGCGTAGGCAGACGTCGTTCGCCGCGATCGACGTCACCCCAGTCGTCGACACGGCCGATGCGGTCGAGGTAGACGAGAAGGAGATCCGGGTCGACGTCTTTCGCTCCAGCGGCCCGGGTGGGCAGGGAGTCAACACGACCGATTCGGCCGTACGCATTACCCACCTGCCGACCGGCATCGTCGTGAGCTGCCAGAACGAGCGCTCGCAGATCCAGAACCGCGCCGCTGCGATGGTCGTGCTGCAGACCAAGCTGCTCGAGCGCAAGCGCGAGGAGGAGGCGGCCACGATGGACGCCATCCGTGGCAGCAAGGCCGACGTGGCGTTCGGGTCGCAGATCCGCAACTACGTGCTGCAGCCCTACCAGCTGGTCAAGGACCTGCGGACCGGCGTGGAGACGGGCAACACCCAGGGCGTGCTCGACGGCGAGATCGACGAGTTCGTCGAGGCCGCAATCCGCTGGCGCCGCACGAGCGCCGACCAGGTCGAGGAGCTCTAGCAGCGGCGGCTCTGGGTTTTAGTCGCTTCTTGATCTGGACCTATGCGCCGGTCAATCCCTTTGCTGGCGACCGGGGGTGGCGCGGGGTTGACCGGTGTTGGCACCGGTGACAGCGTTGCGACGAGTTCCCGCCCGGTGGGAGGTGCACGTGGTCGTGGCTGTTGAGCCGTGGGTGGGCCGTACTCTTGCCGCCCTCGGCCAGCTTGGGAAGCAGTCGACTGGCGACGCGGTCGTCCAAGAGGTCGCAGTCCTGTTTGCGGACCAGTTCGAGCCCACGGACCGGGCGTACGACGCGGGTCGACCGAGCTGGCACCGGGCCGTGCTGTCCGCTCTCGAGTCCCTGATCGAGCGAGGCCTTGTCCAGACCGCCCCGCGGGGAAGGGTGGGCCTGACCGGCGATGGCGCGACCGCGGCCAGCGAGGTGGCGCCGCGGCTGCTGGCCGAGCGACCGGACCCGGCGGGAGCGACCGCCGCCTCGGACGCGGATCGCGACATCGACGGGGGCGGGACTCCGCCACGGCCGGACCTGCAAGGGCTCGTTCCCGGAGTGATCGCTCCGCCTCTGCGCACGGCCCAGGGGCGGTCGAGCGCCGGTGTTGAGGATCCGGCTGCGGTCCCGGTGATGATCGAGCTCAACCTGCGCTACGAGAGCGGGCCGCGAGGGGCGATGAACGAGCTGCGCCGACTGTGGCAGCGCGTCACTGGTCTCCCTGGACCCGACCCGCTCGCCGAGGAATACGCGACCGGGATTCTGACAATGGGCGAGATGAAGCGCCTTGTCGCCGCCGACGCCGCCTCGCTCGTGTGGTCTCGGCGCAGCATCTATCGCATCTGGCCCGATTTCCAGATGCACAAGCTCATCGACGCCTCGGCGGTGACCGTGAAGGCCGACGCCGCCCACCGGTCCTTCAACTCCTTCGGCGACGGCATCGTCTGGGCCGTGGTCGACTCCGGGATCGACGGGAGCCATCCGCACTTCGCTGGATACGGCTCGCTCACCGACCCGTCCGTGGCCAAGCTCCACCGCAGCTTTCTGGCGCCGGAGGACGGGAAGGACGACGACCCGCTCGTGGACGCCGACGGCCACGGCACCCACGTCGCCGGGATCATCGCGGGCGGACTCAAGCTGTGGAAGAAGGACACGGTCGTCGTGACGGAGAACCGTTACAACGTCGACAACCCGGGTGAGCCGCTGCGCCAGCCGCGCATTGTCCCCGACGCGAAGGAGCGATTGAACGGCATGGCCCCCCGGGCCAAGCTGGTGAGCTTAAAAGTGTTGGGTGGAGGAGGTTCCCTCGACAGCCGGGTGAGCCGGGTGATCCAGGCCCTCGCGTACGTGCGGGAGGTGAATGCGGAGAGCGCCAAGCTTCCGCGCATCCACGGCGTCAACCTCAGCGTCGGTTACGACTTCGACCCGACCTGGTTCGCCTGTGGGCAGAGCCCGCTGTGCCAGGAGGTGGACAAGCTCGTCCGCACGGGCGTCGTGGTGGTCGTCGCGGCTGGCAACTCCGGTTACGGCACGCTCAACCCGAAGCTGAGCACCGTGGCGCAGTTCGGGTTGGGCATGACCATCAACGACCCTGGCAATGCCGAACGGGCCATCACGGTTGGCGCCACGCACCGTGACGCACCGCACCTCTACGGCGTCTCCTTCTTCTCGTCCAAAGGACCCACCGGCGACGGCCGACGTAAGCCCGACCTGGTGGCGCCGGGGGAGCGCATCACGTCGGCGGCGGCCGGCCAGTTGGCGGCCACGGTCTCGCTTGCGCCTGGGCAGGAGGACGCAGCCATCTACGTCGAGGACAGCGGCACGAGTATGGCCGCGCCGCACGTGTCGGGCGTCGTGGCTGCCTTTCTGTCCGTCCGTCGCGAGTTCATCGGCCGGCCGGAAGAGGTCAAGCGGGTCTTCGTCGAGTCGGCAACTCCGCTCGGCCGTGACCCGAACTTCGAGGGAGGCGGTCTTGTCGACCTCATGCGCGCACTGCAGTCCGTCTGAGCAAACCGATCCCGGAGGGGACGCATGACAGACATCGCGGGGCTGCCGTTCTGGCAGCTCACCTTTGACGCCGACGGCGACCTGGACGCTGCGGGCGCCCAGGCCGTCATCGACGAGATCGGGGGGCGGGAGGTAACCGACCTCATCGTCTTCTCGCACGGCTGGAACAACAGCCAGGAGACGGCTCGCCGGCTCTACGACGCCTGGTTCACGACCTTGGCCGGCCAGCTCGGGCAGGCCCGTGCGGAACCCCCCGTCCGGCTGGGGCTGGTCGGCGTCCTGTGGCCGTCGCAGCGGTGGTCCGACGAGCCGATCCCTGACTTCCAGGCGGCTCCGGTAGCCGCGTCGGACAGTGGTGCGGCGGCCCTGTCGGAACAGTCCGCTTCGACAGTGGCTAGCCCGGCGGTCGACCGGGAGACCCTGGCCGGACTGAAGGAGACATTCCCGGACGGTGCGGCCCACCTGGACCGGATCGCCAAGCTGTTGGCCGGTGAGCCGTCGGCTACGGCCATCATCGAGCTGAAGAAGGAGATGGGGGCTTTCGCCGTCGCGACCAAAGTCGATGACGCCGGCGACGGCGACTCCGAGCCAGGGGCGGCTGCCACCGGGACGCCACGGATGCTTGGTGACGAACCGAAGGAACTGTTCGACCGCTACGCCACTGCGCTGCGCGAGGTCGGGGTGGTGGGGGACCAACGCGGCGGGGAAGCCGGGCTCGGTGACCGTTTCTCAAAGCTCTGGAACGGCGCGAAAGAGGCGCTGCGCCAGCTGACGTACTTCCAGATGAAGAACCGTGCCGGTGTCGTCGGCCGGACCGGCCTCGGTCCGTTCCTGGGCCGGCTGGCCGCTGCTCGTCCCGAGCTCGGCGTGCACCTGGTCGGTCACAGCTTTGGCGCGCGCCTCGTGTCCTACGCCCTGGCCGGGCTGCCCGATGGGAAGCCGTCTCCTGTCCGGTCGTTGACTCTGCTCCAGGGTGCCTTCTCGCACTTCGCGTTCGCCGACAGCCTGCCGTTCGACGCCCAACGAAAGGGCGGGCTGGCGGGGATGCTCACCCGCGTCCAAGGACCGGTCACGGTGTGCTTCTCCGAGCACGACGACGCCGTGGGCCGGTTCTACCCGCTGGCATCGATCACCGCCGGGGACGACTCGGCTGGTGCAGAGGATCAGTTCTACCGGTGGGGAGGGATGGGACACGACGGCGCGCAGGCGGTGGGCGCCAAGCTCGACTCACTCCAGGAGCCCGGACCCCAGGCGACGTACCGGTTCGCTGACAACGCTGTTCTCAATATTGACTGCTCGGACACCGTCAAGAACGGGGGCGCCCCCAGCGGAGCGCACAGCGACATCGTGCATCCCGAGCTGACCTGGCTTGTTCTTAAGGCGGGAAAGATCGTCCCGTAGGCGGGCGGAAGGACGTCTCGCTCCGCCCGTGTAGTCCTGGGTTGCATCGTGACTTAGCCGTGTCTATCATTGTGTATCGTGTTGACTTCCCGTGCGACCGAGGACTACCTCAAGAGCATCTACGGGCTGGCTAGCCGCGGCGAGCCGGTAACCACCGGAGGGTTGGCCCGCAGCCTGGGGGTGTCCTCGCCCTCGGCCTCCGCGATGATCAAGCGGCTGGAGAGCGAGCAGTTCCTGGAACGGCCGCAGGACTCGGGGCTGCGGCTGACCGCCGAGGGTCAGGCGGCGGCGCTACGGGTCGTCCGGCGGCACCGTCTGCTCGAGACGTTCCTGGCGCGGGTGCTCGACATGGCCTGGGACGAGGTCCACGCCGAGGCCGAGTTGCTCGAGCACGCCCTCAGCGAGCGGCTGGAGGAGCGCATCGACACTGCCTTGGGGCACCCCACCCGCGACCCCCACGGCGACCCGATCCCGCCACGGCACGGCCCGCACCATGAGGACTGGGGCCAATCGCTGGACCTGGTACCCGCCGGTGTCCGGTTTCGGGTGGAGCGGGTCTGCGACCGGGACAGCGAGGCACTGCGCTACCTCGGTGCGCTCGGGGTCGTTCCTGGTGTTGTGCTTGACGTGCAGGAGCAGGCGCCATTCGCGGGGCCACGGTGGGTCCAGGTCGGCGGGCAGCGGCACGCGCTGAGCGCTCAGCTGACCCGGCTGTTGCACGGTCAGGTCGAGCAGTGACCACCGTGACGCCGGCCTGCACAGGCGGCGACGGCGACCCGGCGGCACCGGCCATGGCTTACGAGCCCGGCGCCGGCCCGGAAGGTCGCGCCGGTGTGCCCGCCGCCGTGCATCGGGCGGGTCCCGGCGCCCGCGCCCGGGTGGTGGTCGGCTGCCGTCGCCACGGGCGCGTCCAGCAGCGCAGCCGCGCCGACCGCGGCGCTGGCCG
>JANLPD010000476.1:0-4987 GCA_031367045.1 Frankiales bacterium
TTGTCGTTGATCTCGGCTGCGGGCCTGGGGAGTCCGCGACGCGGTTGCTTGCGGAACGACACCGCGTTATCGGTGTCGATGCGTCATGGACGCAGCTCGGGCTTGCCAAGCAAGCTGCGCCGAGTGCCCTGCTGTTGCAAGCCGACATGACGCGGCTCGCACTTCGTCACGGAACCATCGACGCAGTCGCCTCCTTCTACGCCCTCGGCCACGTGCCATCCGAGGTCACGCGGCTCTCCGCATGGACATCGCGGACTGGCTCAGCCCCGGTGGCCTATTGCTCACCAGTGCGCCGCTGGCGCATGGGGACGATTTGAACCCCGACTGGCTGGGCGTGCCGATGTTCTTCGGCGGGATCGGTGAAGCCACGACCCGTCAGGCCCTGGCTGACGCTGGCCTGGCCGTCCTGGAGTGGCATGTCGTTCCCGAAGACGAGGGCGACGGTCACACCGTGCAGTTCCTTTGGCTCCTTGCGCAGAAGCCCAGGTAGGTGCCGTTGGCCGAAGCGAGAAGCGGCCTTACACGCTGCCTGGAAATGCCTGCGTCCCGAGTTCTGGCAGGGGCTAACCTCGCCGAATGGCCATGGAATGGGAACAGGTAGTCGTCCACTCGGTCGATCCCGCCATGTTGGGGCATTGGTGGGCCGAGGCTCTCGGTTGGGTCGTGGTCCACTCCGCTGCTGAGGAATTCGAGATCCGTCCCGAGCCGGATCGCCTCCCGGGGGTGGACGTCGTGCGGATTGACGAGAGCAAGAACGCGAAGAGCCGACTACATCTCGACTTCAGGCCTGACGACCAAGCCACCGAGGTGGCTCGCCTGGTGGCTCATGGGGCTCAGCGTGTCGATATCGGTCAGGGCGATCAGCCGTGGGTCGTGTTATCGGACCCTGAAGGTAACGAGTTCTGTGTCCTAGGCCAGAGACGCGTGTAGGTGCCGTTCTTCGATGTTGGCCAGCCGCGCTCGGGGCGGCAGGTAACGGCAGTTCTCTGGGGCGCCCTGAGGGTGTTGTCCTCGGCGTTCCTTGCCGGGGCCTTCAATGCATCGTCGTCGACACGTTCTCTCGAGCGGTGTCCCTGACGTGAGGACCGCGGACGCACGTCAGCTTCACAGGGGCAGCCCGTCGATCACGACGGCGGAACCTTCCTCCCAGCAGGGCGGGGCTGCCTCGTCGTCGCAGCACACCGGGTCGCGCTCATCGCGCCAGGGACTGACGTCACCAATGGGCCGTAGGGCGTGCCGCTCCTAAAGACCGGCAGCGGGGTCGCTCACGTTTGGTGTGCGCTTGGAGCAGGGACAGCAGCACTTCGTCCGGTGCCGGGAACTGCATCACGAGGCGCCAGCCTCGGGCGAGCCGGATCACGCAGTACCGGGGCCAGTCGCCGGGACCAGAGAGCCGGTAGTCCGCCGCCTTGCAGCCGTGCTGGCGAAGCGCGACGACGGCCTGCTTCTAGCCGTCCTTGACCGCTCGAGGGGTCCCGGCATCACGCACGGCTTGCCGGACCAACTCCTCAGCTGACACCACGAACGCAGGGGTCGATGCCGGCGAGGCATCCCTGCGCTTTCCGCTCTTCGCCACCTACAGCACGTCAAGCTCTTTGTCGGTGACAACGCTGGGGACCACCCGCGAGGCGTGAGCGGTCGCCTCGGCCTGCAACGTCGCCGCGAGCAGGTCACGGTTGCGCAGGTCTTCGGTTACCCGCAGGAGCTGGCGCTGCGTCGGCTTGAGGTCATCGAGCTGCCGCAACACCGAGAGGACCTTGCCCAAGGACGTCGCTGTGACGGACCGAACAGTCGCGTCGGCAACGCGCTCGAGCACACCGCGCTGGACCCACGAATCGACCGTGGGGACGCTGATCCGGAGGCGCTTGGCGGCTTAGGAGCACGACACCGCGACGGCGTCCGCGCGACCAGCCGCACGCAGCACCACCACAGCTATGTCGTCCTCTGGGGCGTGGACGGCGGAGTACAACTCGGCCACGACCTCAGCCAAGTCGCCACCGGAGAGCGCGCGTGCTGCGGTCATGCGCTTCACTGTACGCGGCGTTCTTACAGATAATAGCCAGAATCCGCAGGAAAAGCGGGGGGCGCTCGGCTTCCCGCCCGCGGCCTACGACTCCCCCACCGCCAGCGCGAAGATCGCCGCGGCGACGTCACCCAGCGGTGCCGGGCCTCCACCGTAGAACGGGTCGACGTCGCGGACCAGGCATGTCTCCATGGCCTCGCGGTGGAGTAGGCCTGCCGTAGCGCCTCAGGCCGGTCGACGCCGAGGACCTCGAGGTCACCAAGACCCCCTCAGTAGTTCACCGAGACCCCGTCAGCTTCGTGTCCGCTGCGTCCCCGATCGCTGCGAACGGGCACGGTCCGCGACGGACCCATGCGGAGATGATCATGCTGACCTGCGGCGATGCACTCTGGAGGACCTCAATCGACCCCCGGAATTCGGACTTCCAAATTGACCACGCGAGTTCGATTCCCGTCGCCCGCTCCAAGCAAAGGGGCCCAGCTCAAAAGGGGGCCTGTCGGCTCCTGTCACCTTCCATTGTTGGGCTTTCGGGGCAGCGGTCACGATCGCCGATGGTGGCGATGCGCTGTCACACCTGGCGACGTTGCGTGATCAGGACAAGCTGTTCGCTGTAGTCGCCAGCGACCCGACGGCGTGAGGGTCACCTTGCGCGAGCGCGGGCCAGCCTGGCAGCGAAGCAAATGAGTTTACGGATCTGCCTGCGGCGGCGGCACCGGAACTCCCAGCAGCGCACCCAGCAGCTCGTCCGGCAGCGGCTCGGGTGCGCTGTCGGCGGTGAGCTCGAGCATCCGTCGGACCTGTTGCAGGTAGCTCGCGCAGTGCCCGCAGACCGCGAGGTGGTCCTCGACCGCGGTCCGTTTGGCGAGGTCCAGGTCTGCCTCGAGATAGTCGGTGACCAGCTCCACGAGCTCTCGGCACGCCACCGAGCGGGATCGCCGCGGAGGTCGGCTCATGACGGGCACCTGCCCTTCGACGGAGACGGCGGCGAACTCGCTGGGCGCGGGTCGGCCGGCGTCGCCCGGCGGGGCCGAGCGTCGTCGGCTCGAGCCGGGCCCGTCGGGCGGCGCGGCGTCGGGGAGGTCGCCGGCGTACAGCTCGAGTGCGGCGCGGACCCGACTCCGGGCCCGGTGCAACAGCACCCGCTGGTTGGCCAGGCTCAGCCCCAGCACCGACGCGGCCTCGGCGGCGTCCATGCCCACCACGTCCCGAGCGGTGAGCACCTCCCGATGCCGCAGGGGCAGGCCGGCGATGGCGGCGTCGAGCACGCGCCGGAGCTCAGTGGCGGCCAGGCGGTCCTCAGGCAGCTGGTCCCAGCGCACGGGTGGGCTCGCCCAGCTGCCGGTGGTGGCGTCGTCGCGTCGGGAGTGAAACCGGCCGGGGTCCACCGCCGGCCCGCGGTCGTCCCTCCACGCGCTGCTGAACGGGAGGGTCCGGGCCTCGCGCACGCCGCTGCGGCGAGCCACGTTGACCAGGATCCCGCACACCCACGTCTTCAGCGTCGACCGCCCCTCGAAGCTGTCGAGCTTCTCGAGAACCGTCAGCCAGGTGTCCTGAACGGCGTCCTGCGCCGCCGACGCCGTCTGCGTGTAGCTGCGGGCGAGCCGGAGCAGGGTGGGGGTGAGCTGACCGACGACGTCGCGGAACAGCGCCTCGTCGCCGGTCTGGAGGCGGGCCAGCAGCGTCGCCTCGTCCAGCTGCCCATATCTGTTCTGGTCGCGGCCGTTCTGGTCGTGGCGGAACGGCACGGGTCCCCCTCGGCGGTCACGGGTGGTCAGGCGGTGGCGATCCCGGCTACGGTGCCAGGCAGGCCCGGGAAGGCGCCGACCGGGGTGAGGGCGCCGTCGTTGCCGACCGCCCAGCCGTGCACGTTGCGGGAGGTGATGTCGATCGCGTAGAGGTAGCGACCGTCCCGCGTCAGGCCGGCGTCGCGCACCGAGAGCTGGCCCAGTGTCGTGGTCGCGGCGATCGACTTCAGCAGTGTGAGGCTACCGTCGCTGCCGATGGTGTAGCTGGAGATCGTGCCGTCCCCAAAGTTGGTGATGTAGGCGTACTTCTGGTTCTTGCTGATGACGGTCCAGCAGACCTCGCTGCGGAAGTCCGGAACAGACCCGCTGATCGTGCGCACCGATCCGTTCGGGGCGAGCGCGTACGACGATGCACTGGCCGCGCCGATCCGGCCCTGCTCGGCGTTGGTGACCACGAAGGTCCCGTTACGGGTGAAGTCGAACCCGAAGGGCGTCACGCCGGCGGAGTCGGCGAACGTGCCGGCGCCTGGGCGGCCGTCGGGCGCGAGCGGCCAGGTGTCGATCTTGTTCGTCGCCTTCTCCGTTACCACCAGGTGTTCCCCGTCGGGGGTGATCGCCACCTGCGCGGGGTTACTGCCGGGCGCGCTGAGCGGCCGCTGCGAGCCGTTGATGGCGGAGAGCTTCCCGTCGTCGTCCAGCCGGAAGCCGTTGATGCTCCCGACGCCGGCGTCGCCGTTGTTCAGGACGTAGACGAGGTTGCCGTCGACGGTAATGCTGTTGGGGCTCTGGCCGCCGGAGGCCTGGACCTCGACGAGCTCGAGCCTGGCGCCGCGGACCCGGAACACCGAGATCTCATCGCTCCCGACGTTTGCGACCAGCAGGAAGCGGCGGTCCTTGGTCAGCACGACCGGGTTCTGCGAGCTCAGCCGGATGTGGCTGGTGCCCTCGCCGCCGGTGGCGTACGTCCCGTCCAGGCGAAGCTGGCCGCGGCTGTCGCGGCGGTAGGCCAGGACATGGTTGCCGGCGGCGTCGTTGGTCATGGCGAACACCGCCCCGGAGCTGCGGTCGGAGCCCTCGTCGGCGGCGGCGGAACCCGCCGTGGCCACCGCGAGGCTAGAAGTGGTCAGCGCGGCGGCGGCCACGGCGCGGGCGAGGGTCCGACGGTGGGAGCGGCTCTGGGACATGGGTTCTCCTGGGGGCTGCGCGCCGGGCGTTCCGG
>JANLPD010000502.1:0-2191 GCA_031367045.1 Frankiales bacterium
GACCGGCGAAGGCAGCGCCCGTCAAGCAGACCCCGGCGAAGGCAGCGCCCGTCAAGCAGACCCCGGCGAAGGCGGCGCCGAGCAAGGGCGCGCGCAACGTCGCCGTGCCCCCCACCAAGCCGACGTCCGCACCGGTCGCCAAAGCTGTGAAGGCGGTCAGGGCGCCGGCGAGGAAGGCGGCCACAATCAGGGCGGCGAGCCCGGCCAAACCCGCGCACATCTGGACCGGGGCCGAGCTCCGTGAGGTCCGCAATGAGCTGGAGAGCCAAGCCCAGGACCTGCGCGATGAGATCGACGAAGCAGAGAACCAGAGCAACGAGATCCAGCAGGCGGCGAGCAACGAGGGATCGGGCGATGAGGCCGACGCCGGCACCAAGACCTTCGAGCGTGAGCACGAGATGTCGCTGGCCAACAACAGCCGCGACCTGTTGCTGCAGGTCGAACGCGCGCTCGCCCGGCTCGACGCCGGCACCTATGGCCGCTGCGAGAACTGCGGCAACCCGATCCCGAAGCCGCGGCTCCAGGCGTTCCCGCGGGCGACCTTGTGCGTGAGCTGCAAACAGCGCGAGGAGCGGCGCTGACCCCCAAGCGCCGCGCTGGTCTGCTCGCCGTCGTCGCCCTGCTGGTCGTGACGGCAGACGCCTTGACCAAGGCTCTGGTGGTGGCGCACCTCGAGGGCCGAATGCCACGCAGCTATGGGCCACTGACCCTCGAGGTGAGCCGCAACAGCGGGTCCGCCTTCTCCTTCGCCGAGGGCGCCACGGTGATCTTCACCGCTGTCGCCGTGGCTGTCGTCGTCGTCATTGTCCGTACGGCGTCCCGCCTGCGATCGGCCGGCTGGGCGCTGAGCCTCGGCCTGCTGCTGGGCGGAGCCGTCGGCAATCTCACCGACCGGTTGTTGCGCGCGCCGGGGGTCGGCCGCGGCGCCGTCGTCGACTTCCTGCACCTGCCGCATTTCGCCACGTTCAACGTGGCGGACAGCGCCATCTCGGTCGGCGCCGCCGTGGCGGTGCTGCTCTCGGTCCGCGGGGTCGAGGTCGACGGGACCCGCCGGGTCGCCGACCGGCAATGATGGTCGGGTGACCGTCCGCCGCTCCCTGCCAGTGCCGGAGGGCCTCGACGGGCTTCGCCTGGACGCCGCGATCAGCCGGCTGTTCGGGCTGAGCCGAACCGCCGCCGCCGAGATCGTCGGTGCCGGCGGCGCGAGCCTCGACGGCCGGGTCAGCATCAAGAGCGACCGGGTGCTCGCCGGTGCGACGCTCGATGTCGACCTGCCAAGCCCTGACACCACGCCCAGCAAGCCGCCCGAGGTGGTCGAGGGCCTGCGGGTGGTGCACGAGGACGCCGACATCATCGTGGTGGACAAGCCGGTCGGGGTCGCCGCGCACCCCAGCCCCGGCTGGGAGGGACCAACGGTCATCGGCGGGCTGGCCGCGGCTGGGCACCGCGTCAGTACGAGCGGCGCGCAGGAGCGGCAAGGCGTCGTCCACCGGCTCGATGTCGGCACCAGCGGTCTGATGGTGGTGGCCAAGAGCGAGCGGGCGTACACCGTGCTCAAGGACGCGTTCCGCGAGCGCACCGTCGACAAGCGCTACCACGCCCTCGTCCAGGGCCACCCTGACCCCACGACCGGGACGGTGGACGCGCCGATCGACCGGCACCCGACGTCGGCGTACAAGTTCGCGGTCGTCAGCGGCGGCCGCGACTCGATCACCCACTACGAGACGCTCGAGGCGTTCCGGCATGCGACGCTGCTGGAGATCCACCTGGAGACCGGGCGCACCCACCAGATCCGGGTGCACATGAGCGCGCTGAAGCACCCGTGCGTCGGCGACGTGACGTACGGCGCGGACCCGACGCTCTCCAAGCGGCTCGGTCTCGAGCGCCAGTGGCTGCACGCGGTGCGGCTGTCTTTCGCGCACCCCGACGACGGTCGGTGGGTGTCCTACGAGAGTGCCTACGCCCCGGATCTGCAGCGGGCGCTGGATCGAGTCGCGGCCTCGTCGTGACCCCGTTGCGCCGCCTGGACGACGCCGTCGTGCCCAAGGCGGCCGAGGTGCTGGTCCAGGCGCTCGCCGCGGGGCGCCTGGTGCGCGGGGCGGTCGCGGGCTGGCTGGTGCGGTGCGCACGGCACCCGGCCAGACTGCTGTCGGTCGCCACCGCTGTGGCCCTGGCCGGTGGCGGGGTGGCG
>JANLPD010000543.1:0-1619 GCA_031367045.1 Frankiales bacterium
GGATCAGTACGACGGGCTTGCCGGTGCCGTGGTCCTCGTAGTGGAGCTCGATCGGGGTGCTGTTCTCGGTGCCGACGGTCAGCTTGGTCATGCGATACCTCCGCGGGTCAAGTCAGGAGTGGAGTCGTTCACTGCTTGGCAACCGGGCTGGCGAGAACGGTGTTCCGCCATCACCGACCCTGCTGCCCAAGATTTCCTCTACCCACGCGGGGAGGTTATGACCCTCTGCTGACGAAGGTCGTTGGATGCGGCTCGAAGCACCGGGTGGGAGCTAACGTGCTGTCGATGGCCGTCACCAGCAGGACCGCGCCCGGGCCCATCCCGGAGGCGGTCGTCTCATCGTGCCGACGGCGTGGCACGGTCCTGCTGCTCGGCGCCGCCGTCGTGTCGCTGGTCGTCTCGCCGGTGGGCGGAGCCGACCTGTACTGGATGCCCCTCGTGCTTGGGCTCACCTACCTGCTGGCCGCCATGGCCGGCGGCAGGGAAGGCGCGCTGTGGTCCGCCGGCCTCGTCGTCACCAGTTGGGCCGTCGCGGTGCTGCTCGTGCTGACCGGGACACTGCAGCTGGACTTCGCGGGCGCGGCGGTGACCGGGCTGGGTATCGGGGCGGTCCTCGCGTCCTTGCTCCCGCGGGTCGGCATCCCTGCGCCGGCCCTGAGCATCGCGGCCCCCGTCCTGCTGGTCGGGGTGCTCGAGCTGGCGCAGTCCCAGCTGCACGGGCCTCTCGACAAGGGGTGGGCCTACGGGGGACTGCTCGCCCTGTGGGGTTTGTGGGAGCTCAGAGGAGCGCCGGACCTGACACCGGCCGGACCTGACACCCGCCGGACCTGACAGACGTCGGACCTGACACCCGCAGGACCTGACATCCGGCGAGGTGCTGGTCGTCAGGACGACCAGCGTCGCAGCCTCTTCGCGCCCCGCCAGGCGCCGTAGCCGACGCCGGTGCCGGCTACGGCGCCGGCCACGAGCAGGGCGACCGACAGTGTCGGCCGCGCTCCGCTGACGGCCCCGCGCACGGGTACGGCTGCTCGCCCCTTCACGCCGGGCCGTGCGGCCTGCTCCAGCAGGCTGTCGAGCAGGCCCTCCGGGGGCACCTCCCCGCGCTGCTTCAGGCAGCCCAGCCCCTGCGACAGCTCTCGCTGGAGCGAGAACTCCACCTGGCACTCCCGGCAGCGTCGTAGGTGCAGCCCCACCAGCCGCCGCCGCAGCACCGGCAGCGAGCGGTCGACGTACGACGGCAACTGCGACTGCACCTCGTCACACATGCGGCTCATGCACCCACCAGCTCCCTCAACCGTGCGTGTGCCCGGTGCAGTCGCACCTTCACCGCCCCCTCGCTGCAGCCGAGGACCTCGGCCGTCTCCTTGGTCGACAAGCCCTGCACGTCGCGCAGGACGACGACTTCGCGCGCTTCCTCGGGCAGCTTCGTCAGAGCTGTTGCCGTGCGGGCCGCGAGGTCGGACTGCTCCGCCCGCTCCTCCGGTCCCGCGTCGCCGGAGAGCAACTCGTCCGGCAGGAAGTCCAGCGCCCCCGCGCTCTGGCCCCGCGCGCGCACGTCGCCTCGTCGTCGCAGCGCCGTCATGCAGGTATTAACGGTGATGCGGTGCAGCCAGGTGCCG
>JANLPD010000545.1:0-7532 GCA_031367045.1 Frankiales bacterium
TGGGGTCCCGCCCACCCAGTCCTGCACCAGGACGCGCCTGGTGGCCCGTAGGACGCGCGGCATGACGACGCCGGGGTCGTCGGCGTAGGCCTCGGCGAAGCGGGTCTGGGCGGCCGCCTCGTGGACGTAGTCGAGCTCCGCGAGGAGGCGAGTCCGCAGCTCGGCGACCAGGGGCGGGAGGGCGAGCCCCCTGGCGACCAGCGCGGCGGCGCGGCTCATCACCGACAACACCTCGATGTCGGCCGTGAGCGCCTCGCGAACGCCGGGATACTGCACTTTTACGGCCACCTGGCGCCCGTCGGCCCACACTGCCCGGTGCACCTGGCCCAGCGAAGCAGCCGCGACGGACTGCTCGTCAAAGCTCGAAAACAGGTCCCGCCAGTTGACCCCGAGCTCGGACCGAAGCACTGGCGCCACCTCCGCGAACGCCAGTGCAGCGCTGCCCTCCTGCAAGGAGACGAGGGCCTCGTTCCAGGTCCGCTCGGAGTCCTGCGGGAACAGCGCCTCGACAGTGGAGAGCAGCTGGCCGGCCTTGAGGGCACCGCCTTTGAGGTCCCCGAGGACCCGGCGGGTCCGGGCGGCGTTTCGCGCGCGCAGGGCGCGGCGTACTCCCTCGTGGTCCTGGCCCGCGAGCCGGCGGACGGCCCCCTCGGCAGCGAGCCCGGCCGCCCCAAGAGGAAGGCCGAGCAGGCGCAGCGCCCGGCCTGCAGTCCGGGTCTGAAGGCTCATCCAGCGGGGCCCAGGACGGTCCGTAGCCCTTCGCGCTTGGCCCGGTAGAGGGCTTCGTCAGCGGCGCGGTAGAGCACCGGGCCAGGCGGGGGAGGCGGTCCGGCAAGGGAGGCGGCTCGTTGGGCTGGCAGGACGGCCAGGCCGATGCTGACGCTCACCCCAAGGCCCGGCGCCAGCTCGGACCATGGCTCGCTGGCGATGGCGGCGCTCAGCCGCTCGGCCCGCTCGAGGACGACCGCGGGGTCCAGACGCGGCTCCTCCAGGACCACCGCAAACTCGTCGCCGCCCTGGCGCAGCGCCAGGTCGCCAGGGCGGACGGCGGCGCGGATCAGCTCCCCCACCCGACGCAGGACCTGGTCGCCGCAGGTGTGGCCGAAAGTGTCGTTGACCAGCTTGAAGTGGTCGAGGTCGACGAGGAGCAGGGCGAGGTCCTGCGCGCCGGTGTCCGGGCGCTGGAGCCACGCCTCGAAGCTGCGCCGGTTGTGCAGCCCGGTGAGCTCGTCGGTGTGCACCGCCTGGTGCAGGCGCTCGTGCTCGGCTCGCCGCCGCTCGACCGCGACCTGGGCGCGGGCGGAGGAGAGCACCGCAGAGCGGGCCTGCCAGAGCTGCTGGCGGACCAGGTCGGCATGGTCGCGCTGGGCGCAGGCAGCCGGCGAGGGGTCGTCAGCGGTGAGCACCAGGGCGCGCACCCACGAGGCGAAGGTCCGTGAGCCCGAGGTGGCCGACGTCGGCGCGAGGCGGCCGACAGCAGCGCGGGCTGCCGTCGCGTCGCCGCGCCGGTGCAGGACCAGGGCCGCCGCAGCGTCGAGCAGGGGGAGGACCTCGAGGGCGCCGTCCTCGTCGAGCCGGACGCGGTGCGGCGTGAGGTCCTCTGGCCTGGCCTCACCCAGCAGCACCCGCACCAGGTCAGCCAACGCCTCGACGTCGCGTCGCCAGAGCGGCGGCAGCTGCTCGGCCAAGGCGGCCGGGACGGCGACCGCAGCCTGTTCGAGCCGGCTACCGGCCGCCTCGTCGTCGCCGTTCTCGAGCAGCGCCAGCGCCCACTCGACGCGGGTGAGCACCCGGCTGGCTGCGACGGCAGCCGCCTGGTGCGCGGGGTCGGCGTCCGGGCCGAGGGAGGCGGCGCTGGTGTACAGGTCGTCGACGAGCTCCCAGAGGCGCAGGGTGTTGAGGGCGGCCGCGAGCACGACGTAGGCGGTGCTCCGCTCGGGGGCCGGCAGCCCCTCGTCGTCGAGCAGGGCGATCGCCCGGCTCGTTCCGGCGAGCAAGGCAGCCGTGTCTCCCGCGGCGGCATCGGTGAGGGCCCGCAGTCCGAGGGCCACCGCAATGGACGTGGGGCAGCCCAGCCGCTCGGCATCGGCGAGCAGGGCAGCGGTAGCGGCCCGCGCCGCCACGCCGTCCGGCGGACGGCTCACCAGGTGGACGGTCTGGCTGGCGGCGAGCAGGAAGGCCACCTCGGTCCAGCCCTGGCGTTGTGCGGTCGTCCTGGCGGCGCTCAGCTCGACGACGGCGGCTGCGTGGTCCTGACCCTGGACGGCTTCGAACAGCTCGTAGGCGCGTAGGTAGGCGGCGTGACGCTGATCCGCTGGGCTGGGGTGCACCCCAGCATCCTCCCCCCCGGCATCTTGCGCTCTGACATCAGACCGGGCAGGAGTCCCCGTCGCACGACGGGCCGCTGCCTCCGGAGGTGACCATCGTCAGGGGGTGGGCGTCGGTCCAGGCCTTGTCGAGGACCTCCAGCAGCAGGTCCGCGGGCTGCGCTCCGGACACGCCGTAGGTGCCGTCGACGACGAAGAACGGGACGCCGTTGATCCCGAAGCGGCGGGCCTGCTCCTGGTCCCCGCGGACCTCGGCTGCGTAGGCGCCGGACGCCAGCGCAGCGCGCGCCTCGTCGGCGTCCAGGCCGGCCTCGACGCCGAGCCGGACGAGCACCTCGTGGTCGGAGGTGGCCTCGCCCTGGGTGAACACCGCGCGTAGCAGTCGCTCCTTCAGTGCGTCCTGCACGCCGCGATCAGCGGCGAGGTGCAGCAGGCGGTGCGCGTCGAACGTGCCGCCGGCAGCCGCCTTCTCGAAGTGGAAGTCAAGGCCCTCGGTGGCCGCTGCCGCGGTCATCTCGTCGAGCATGCCCTGGGCCTGCTCAGGCGTGCTGCCGTACTTGGCAGCCAGCCGCGCGGCATAGCCGTCCTCGGGGTGGGCCGGCGTGCCCGGGTCCAGCTGGAAGGAGTGCCAGCGGACCTCGACGTCGTCGCGGTGGGAGAAGCGGGCGAGGGCTGCTTCGAACCGTCGCTTGCCGATGTAGCACCAGGGACAGACCACGTCCGACCAGATGTCGACCTTCATGCCTGGACAACGGCCAGCGCAGCTGCACCCTTCCCGGGCGGGCTAGACCGGGACGCTGGCTCCGAGCACCTCAGCGGTGAGGTCCCACAACCTGGCCGCTGCGGCGGTGTCCGCACCACCGGGGTAGACCTCGAGCAGCTCGGGGCTGCCGCGGAACTGGCCGAGATGGGCCGGCCCGACGAACGCGCCGCTGGGGGTGCTGTGCTCGAGGGCCCGCAGGGTGGGAGCGGCGCCGGCGCGGGCCGACTGCGCGACCAGTCGCAGGGCCGGTCCGGCGAACGGCGCCAGCCAACCCCTGCCCTGCTCGCGGAGCAGCCGGCCGAACAGGTTGGTCGCGCTGACGCCGGGGTGGCAGGCGAGCACGCTGATGGGCGACCCGGCAGCCATGGCGCGGCGGTGCAGCTCTTGTGCGTAGAGCAGGTTGGCCTGCTTGGTGCGCGCGTAGACCTGGCCGGCGATGTAGGGCTGCGGGTCGACGAGGTCCTCGCGGGACGAGGTCGCCGAGAGGTTGCCCCCCCGGGCGGCGATGCTGGAGACGAGCACGACCCGGCCGGCGGACTGCTCGAGCTGTGACCAGAGGCCGGCGATGAGGGCGGCGTGGCCGAAGTGGTTGGTCCCCATCTGCCGCTCCAGGCCCTGCTTGGTGTTGGCGCGAGGCCCGCCCATGATCCCGGCGTTGCACACCAGGCCATTCAGGGCCGGCAGGTGGTTGCGAAGGTCGTGGCCGAAGGCCGACACCGAGTCGAGGTCGGTGAGGTCCAGCGGCAGCACCAGGGCGCTGCCAGCGGCCCCGCGCAGGATCTGATCCCGGGCCCGCTGACCCTTGACGGTGTCACGGCAGGCGAGCACGACGGTGGCGCCGCGGGAGACGAGCTCGCGGGCGGCCTCGAGACCGATCCCGCTGTTGGCGCCGGTGATGACAAAGGAGCGGCCGGTCTGCTCGGCCAGGGATCGAGGGGTCCATCTCATGACCCGAGCCTAGGTGGGCGCTCCGACGTGGCGCGCGGTCAGCCCTCGACGGCGAGGACGAAGGGCAGCACGGGCCCGGCGCCGGCCTCCTTCAGCACCCGCGTCGCCTCGGTCAGCGTCCAGCCGCTGTCGACCCGGTCGTCGACGAGCAGCACCGGGCCCCCGCCAAGCGCAGTGCCCGGGTCGACGGCAAGGGAGCCGTGCACGGCTCGCAGCCGCTGGGCACTGTTGGAGCGGGCTGCCGGCTCGTCCCGGACCCGCTGGAGGGTCCCCAGCAGCGGCAGCTGCCCGACCTCGGACAGCCGTCGGGCGAGCGAGGACACGAGCAGGGGGCGGGCTCGCGAGGGCAGCGCCAGCACGCCGACCGGTCGTTGCTGCCAGCCCCAGCCGGCCAGGACCTGCACGACCGCGCGCAGGATGTCCTCCGGGACCTCGGCGTCGGGCCCCGCGAAGAGCTCGCGCAGGCGGCCGCCCCAGCCCACGTCCGACAGCCGGCCGAGCGCTCGTCCGGTCTCGGCCGGTTCGGCGATCCGGCCGGACAGCGCGACGCCGAGCACCTGCATCTGCGTGGGCCAGAGCTTCTTGGGCTCCACCTCGACACCCGGTTGCCCCAGTGCGGCCTGCGCGGCGGCCAGCGACTCGGGTGAGACGTCGACGGGCCAGGAGCGCCCGGTGCAGCGGTCGCACCGGCCGCAGGCCGTCGCCTGCGGGTCGTCGAGCTGCCGGCGCAAGAACTCCATCCGGCAACCCGGCGTCCGCAGGTAGTCGCGGACGGCCTGCTGCTCGTCGCGGCGCGAGGCAGCCACCCGCGCGTAGCGCTCCCCGTCGTACGCCCAGGGCTGTCCGGTCGACGTCCAGCCACCGGCGACGCGGCGTACGGCGCCGTCGACGTCGAGCACCTTCAGCATCGTCTCGAGCCGGGTGCGACGCAGATCGACGCGGGTCTCGAGCGCCTGTGTCGACAGCGGCTTGTCCGACAGGGCGCCCAGCGTGGTGCGGACCTGCTCCTCGGACGGGAAGGCTAGCGAGGCGAAGTAGCGCCACACCGCCTCGTCCTCGGCGCCCGGCAGCAGCACCACCTCCGCCCGTTCGACGGCGCGGCCGGCGCGACCGACCTGCTGGTAATAGGCGATGGGGCTGGCCGGAGCCCCGAGGTGCACCACGAACCCCAGGTCCGGCTTGTCGAATCCCATGCCCAGCGCGCTGGTCGCGACGAGCGCCTTGACCCGGTTGGCGAGCAGGTCCTCCTCGGCCTGGCGCCGCTCGGCGTCGTCGGTCCGGCCGGTGTACGACGCTGCCGCCATCCCGCGCGACCGCAGGAACGCGGCGACCTCCTCGGCTGCCGCCACGGTCAGCGTGTAGACGATCCCGCTGCCGGTCATCGTGGGCAGCTGGTCGGCGAGCCAGGCGAGCCGGTGGGCTGCGCTCGGCTGCTGGACGACGGCCAGGTGCAGCGACTCGCGGTCGAGCGGTCCGCGCAGGACGAGGGCATCCCCGCCGAGCTGCTCGGCGATGTCGGTGACGACGCGGACATTGGCAGTGGCCGTGGTCGCCAGGACAGGCACGCCGTCGGGGAGCTCGGCGAGCAGGGTCCGGATCCGCCGGTAGTCGGGCCGGAAGTCGTGGCCCCAGTCGGAGATGCAGTGTGCCTCGTCGATGACGACTAGCCCGGCGGTGGCGGCCAGCGCGGGCAAAACCTCGTCGCGGAAGCCTGGGTTGTTGAGCCGCTCCGGGCTGACCAACATGACGTCGATGTGGCCGCTCCGGACGTCGGCGTAGACCGCCTGCCACTGCTCGACGTTGCTGGAGTTGACCGTCACGGCACGGGTGCCGGCGCGCCCGGCGGCAGCGACCTGGTTGCGCATCAGCGCCAGCAGCGGGCTGACGATGACCGTCGGGCCCGCGCCGCGGGCGCGCAGGAGCGCGGTGGCGACGAAGTAGACGGCCGACTTGCCCCAGCCGGTGCGCTGGACAACGAGCGCCCGCCGGCGGTCCTGGACGAGGGCGCTGATGGCGGTCCACTGGTCCCCACGAAGGCGCGCGTGGTCCCCGGCGAGCGCCCGCAGGTGTGCCTCGGCCTCGTCCTGCAGGGTCACGGGCGATCCACGCCCGACATCATTGCGGTCAGGCGGTCTTCCACTGCGCGAACGAGTAGTTCCAGTCGCTCATCCCGGGGTCGTCTCGCTTGGGCCCGAGTGCGGCGTTGACGACGTCAACGACGTCTCCTCGCCGGACCTGGCCGAAGTACCACTGCCCGTCCGTCGGCGAGAGGTTGATGCAGCCGTGGCTGACGTTGCGCACGCCCTGGTCCTGGACCGACCAGGGGGCGGCGTGGACAAACGTCCCGCCGTAGGAGATCCGGACCGTCCAGAGCACGGTCTCTCGGTAGTAGTCCTTGTCGCCGAGCACATGGCCGGTGGTCGCCGAGTCCATGACCAGGGACGCCTGCTTCTCCAGAACCAGGTGGGCCCCGCCGTAGGTGTCGTAGCCGGGCCGGCCGAGGGAGGCCTTCATGACCCGGACGATCGTGCCGTCCAGCCGGGAGGTCATCAGGTGGGTCTGGTTGTCGACGGTGCTGACGAACGAGCGACCCACGCTCCAGCTGCTCGTATGGGTGCCCTCGCCCCAGGTGCCGTCGGGTAGCTGCAGGCGGCTCAGGTCCGCGCCCGCGCTGATCTTCGTACCGCTGGCCCAGTAGTTGGCCCCCCGGTAGTGCAGCTCGTTCGGACTCATCCAGCGCCAGGCGCCCGGCACCGCCGGGGTGGTGACGACAGTGAGGCGAGCGATCACGGCGGCCCGTGCCTGCGGGCTCGTGACGGCCCCGTCGAGGGTGACGATGACCGGCAAGCCGACGCCTGCCACGGCGTTGTCATCGGGCGAGATAGTGGCGTGCAGGTAGTGCACCGCCCTGGCCGTGGTGGCGGTGAGCGCCTGCGTCGACCAGTGGCCCTTCGCGTCCGCAACCGTGGCGTACAGCTGGTAGGGCGCTCCCGGCAGCAGGCTCAGCGCCGAGGAGTGCCAGGTCGTGGCGTTGACGACAGTTCCGGCGACCGGGTTGCCGTCGACGTCGCTCGCGGCCACCGCAGCGAGCGTGCCGTCGGTGACGGTGAGCGCCAAGGGGGCCGTCCACGGGACGGTGGAGGTCGCGGTGGAGGTCGCGGTGGAGGTCGCGGTCGCGGTCGTGGCACCGACCAGGGAGACCACGGGGGTGGGTACGGGCGTCGCCGGGACAGTCGAGGTCGACCGTGACCCGCCTGACCCGCCTGACCCGCCTGACCCGCCTGACCCGCCTGACCCGGCGTAGGCGACGGACCCCCCCACCGCAACAGCGGCGATGATGACGGTGGAAAGCAGCCAGCTGCGACGGCTCCATCGGGCGGACCCGGGGAGCACGTCACCGGCACCTGTTGCCAGGGGAGGGACGCGCGACGCGGCCGGGACGGGCGTGATCAGTGCGGACTCCTCGGGCGGTCTGGAGCCATATCCTGCCTCAG
>JANLPD010000559.1:0-2950 GCA_031367045.1 Frankiales bacterium
TCGTCTCGGGCGGCGTCGACCCGCAGCTCCTCGCGACGGTGACGGCCTGGTGCGCCGGCCACGACGTCCTCGCCGGCGACCTGCGGGTCGAGCGGCGCAGCCTGGAGGACGTGTTCCTCGAGCTGACCGGCGCAGAGCTCCGGGCATGAGCCGACGTCCATGAGCCGCTCGTGAGCTGGCCGCCCGGGGCTCTCGCCCCGCGACCCGGAGCCGCCCCGGTGCGGCGGATGCTCGCTGCCCAGACGCGCGCCGAGCTGACCCTGCTGCTTCGCAACGGTGAGCAGGTCCTGCTCACCCTCGTCATCCCGCTCGGCCTCCTCGTCGTCCTGACGCTCATCGCCTTCGTCACCGTCGCCGGCGCAAGGACCGACGGCGAGCGCGCCGACTTCTTCGTCCCGGGCGTCCTGGCCCTCGCGATCATGTCCACGGCGTTCACCGGACAGGCGATCGGCGTCGGCTTCGAACGGCAGTACGGCGTACTCAAGCGGCTCGGTGCCACCCCGCTCCCCCGGTCCGTTCTGCTCGGCGCCAAGACCCTGGGCGTCCTGTGCATCGAGCTGGTTCAGCTCCTGCTGCTGTCCGGGGTTGGCCTGCTGCTGGGCTGGTCGCCCCACGGCTCCGTCCTCGCCGTCCTCGCGCTGGTCGCCCTCGGGACGGCGGCGTTCAGCGGTCTCGGCCTCCTGCTCGGAGGGACCTTGCGCGGGCTCACCGTCCTGGCCGCGGCCAACCTGGTGTGGTTCGTCCTGCTTGTCCTCGGGGGTGTGCTGTTCCCCCTGTCCCAGCTCGGTTCGGCCGAGACCGTGCTGCAGCTGCTCCCCACCGCCGCCCTGTCGCACGGCCTGCGCACCGTCCTAGAGGACGGGGGTCTGCCGATCCGCGACGTGGCTGCCCTCGCCGGTTGGGCGGTGGCAGCGCTGGTCGCCGCCGCCAGAGCGTTCCGCTGGGACTAGCCCGCGGGCTATCCCAGATTGGCCCTCGCCGAGCCCGGACCGGCGCTCAGCCGCGGCAGAGGGTCAGGATCTCCAGGGCGATCCGGGTCCCCGGCCGGCCGAGCTCATCGGCGTAAGCCCGCACGACGTCGTTCTCCCGACCGTGCTGGATGCCCGGGTGGCCCCCGCCCGAGCGCAGCACCTGGACCTGCTGCGAAAGGTCCCTGCGCTGCTGGACGAGCGCCCGGATCGCTGCGTCGACCTCGTCGATGGCAGCCCGGCCGGAAAGTACGTCGGTGACGCTCTGGCCGGCGGCCAGGCGGGGTTCACCGCTGCGGAGGGGGCCATCAGCGGGGGTGGCAACGGTGCTCACGGAGATCTCCTGGAGGTGTGGGCGCTCCGAGGAGGTGCGCTCCCCGGGGCGGACCGGGGGGCGGTGTGCGGCGTCAGGCGCCGAGGACCTCCGGGTCCTCGGCGAAATACTGGCGGGCGCGCGTCATGCGGCCATTCTGCCAGACGCGCAGCCGGGGTCTGGCAGACAGGCGATCAGGTGACAGGTCGGCCGTGGGCGTCGAGGTCGTCAAGGGCGGCCCGCAGGAGCTGCAGGCCGTTGCGGGTCAAGGCGTCGGCGTCCTCGACATCGAGGTCGAGCTCGATCGCTGCGCCGACGGGTCCACCGGCGTAGCCGATCGCCGCGACGACCGCCGTCCGCTCTGCGTGCGGGAGCTCTGCCAGGGCGTGGTCAAGGCGGTGCAGCAACAGCGCCTCCTGCGTCTCGCCGGACAGGTCCTCGACCTGGGCGACGATGTGCGGCGGCAGCGGACGACAACGCGGCGCGCGCTCCTCGCTCACGGTGCCTCCCAGGTCAAGGTGCCTCCCAGCTCACGGTGCCTCCACAGTCGACGACGGGAGGAAACAAGACGGCCGCCCCGGTCACCCGGGACGACCGCCGCACCCACCCGGTCAGGTCGCCTCTCGGGCGTGTGTCGCTCGTAGCGACTGTTGTGGGACCGGGGGCCATGTATCCGGGCAGGTACGAGTGACAACGCTAACCCCCGCCCCCGGCTTCCACCAGACCCGGTGCCCAACGACACGTCGCGTCACCCGGTCGGGTGACCCGCCTCGCCGTACGATATCGACGTGGACGCGCGCAGGCTGCTGCAGCCGACCCGACCGCAGGTCCTTCGCCTGGCGACCACCGCTCTTGTCCTGAACATCGCATTGGTCGGCACGGGGGCCGCCGTCCGGGTGACCGGCTCAGGCCTGGGCTGCCCGACCTGGCCGCGCTGCACGAGCGACTCGGTCGTCAACACCGCCGCGCTCGGGGTCCACGGGGTCATCGAGTTCGGCAACCGCGGGCTCGCCGTCCTTCTCGAGGCCGTCGGCGTCCTGCTCCTGCTGGCCGTCCGGCGGCTCCCCGACGTACCGCGCAGCTGGAAGCGGCTGGCCGCCGTCCAGGTGCTCGTGGTACCGCTGCAGGCGGTCGTGGGAGGGGTGCTCGTCCTGACCCATCTCAACCCCTGGGTGCTGATCGCGCACTTCCTCGCCAGCTTCCCCCTGACCTACGCCGCCGCTGCCCTCGTCCGGCGGCTTCGCGATGGGTCTCGAGAGCCGCGCCTGCCTCTGGTCCGCTCGGAGCTGCGACTGCTCACGGCCGGCCTCGTCACCAGTGCGACGTCGGTCCTCGTCCTGGGCAGCCTGGTCACGGGCACCGGACCGCACGCCGGCAGCGTCAAGGTCGTCCGCCTGCCGTTCGACCCTCGCAGCGTCACGCAGCTGCATACCGACGCTGTCTTCCTGCTGGTCGGCCTCACCCTGGCGACGGCAGTCGCGGCAAGAGCGCTCCAGGCCCCCCGCGCGGTGGTCCTCGGCACGACGGTCCTGGTCGGGCTCGAGATCGCCCAGGCGGTCCTCGGTTACACGCAGTACTTCACCGGTACGCCGGCGGCGCTGGCCGCCCTGCACGCCCTCGCCGCCGCCGTGATCTTCGCCGTCGCGGCCTGGACGCACCTGTCCACCTC
>JANLPD010000578.1:0-2782 GCA_031367045.1 Frankiales bacterium
CGCTCGACCCGCGGGTCGTGGCCGGCCGGCGCGCCCTCGCCAGCGCATTGTTCTAGAAGGAGCGGGCGGTACTGCCGCTTGCGACCGGCGCAGCAGATGCAGATGCACGGGAGGGGTGCCTCGCGGGCCGCACCAGCGCCCACGGAGCGCTCGGCGTCGGGGACCCCCGCCGCAAAAGCTCTCACTCGCGTGCATCCTCGACCGACCTGACCCACCGGCCCCGGAGGTCGACGGCGAACGGCCTCGACGAAAACTCCAGCCACCCTTCTCGGCTCGGGTAGGTCGCTTACGCAGGACCTTGCGAAGCCAGCCAGACGGTCGCCAGCGGTGGCACTCGCAGGGTGGCAGACGACGGCTGGGCGTGCCACCCCTCGCCAGTGGCCTCGACGCCGCCGTCGTTGCCGACCCCCGAGCCGGAGTAGGCATGGCCGTCGGTGTTGACGACCTCGCGCCAGGTGCCCGACCAGGGCAGGCCGACCCGGTAGCCCTCGTGCGGCAGCCCCGCGAAGTTGCTGATGCAGGCGAGGGCGGAGCCATCGGCGCCGAACCTTAGGAACGACAAGACATTTCCGGAGGCGTCGTTGGCGTCGATCCACGAGAAGCCGGCTGCCTCGACATCTTGCGACCACAGCGCCGAGGTCTGCTTGTAGACCGCGTTGAGGTCTTGGAGGAGAAGGGCGACCCCTCGGTGGTCGGGCAGGTCGAGCAGCCACCAGTCCAGCGACCGGTCCTCGCTCCACTCCGACTCCTGGGCGAACTCGCTGCCCATGAAAAGCAGTTGCTTGCCTGGGTGGGCCCACATGAAGCCGAGGTAGGCGCGCACGTTGGCCAGCTGCTGCCACCGGTCACCTGGCATCTTGCGCAGCAGGGAGCCCTTGCCGTGCACGACCTCGTCGTGACTGATGGGAAGCACGTAGTTCTCGGAGAAGGCGTAGACCATCGAGAAGGTCATCTGGTGATGGTGGTAGCCACGGTAGATCGGCTCGCGCCCCATGTAGTCGAGCGAGTCGTGCATCCAGCCCATGTTCCACTTCAGGCCGAAGCCCAGACCGCCGAGATGCGTGGGTCGGGTGACGCCCGGCCAGGCCGTCGACTCCTCGGCGATGGTCACGGCGCCGGGGACGCGGCGGTAGACCGTCGCGTTCATCTCCTGAAGGAACGCGACCGCCTCCAGGTTCTCCCGCCCGCCGTAGGTGTTGGGGAGCCACTCGCCATCCTTGCGGGAGTAGTCGAGGTAGAGCATCGAGGCGACGGCATCGACGCGCAGGCCGTCGACATGGAACTCCTCGAGCCAGTAGACGGCGTTGGCCACGAGAAAGTTGCGGACCTCCCGACGGCCGAAGTCAAAGACGAGGGTGCCCCAGTCCATCTGCTCGCCGCGGCGGGGGTCGGCGTGCTCGTAGAGCGCCGTCCCGTCGAAGCGGGCCAGCGCGAACTCGTCTTTGGGGAAGTGCGCCGGCACCCAGTCGACGAGCACACCGATGCCGGCCTGGTGTAGCGAGTCGACCAGGAAGCGGAACTCGTCGGGGGAGCCGAAGCGCGCAGTCGGTGCGTAGTAGCTCGTCACCTGGTAACCCCAGGACCCGCCGAAGGGATGCTCGGCGACCGGCAGGAGCTCGACGTGGGTGTAGCCGAGCCAGGTGACGTACTCGGTCAGCTGCTCGGCCAGCTCGACGTAGGACAGCCCCTTTCGCCACGACCCGAGGTGCACCTCGTAGACCGACATCGGGGCGGCGTGCGGCTGGGTCTGGGCCCGGTGCGCCAGCCAACCAGCGTCCCCCCAGGTGTAGGCGGACTCCTCCACGACGCTTGCGGTCAGCGGCGGAACCTCGGTGCGCCGCGCCATCGGGTCGGCCTTCTCCCGCCACACGGAGTCGGCGCCCAGGACGGACAGCTTGTAGTGGGTGCCCGCCCCGATGTCGGGGACAAACAGCTCCCACACGCCGCTCGAGCCCAGCGACCGCATGGGATGTGCGCGCCCGTCCCAGGCGTTGAAGTCGCCGATGACGCGCACCCCTCGGGCGCTGGGTGCCCACACCGCGAAGGAGGTACCGGTGACGGTACCCACGGGTGAGTCGTAGCGCCGGACGTGCGCACCGAGCACGGTCCAGAGGTCCTCGTGCCGGCCCTCGCCGATCAGGTGGAGGTCAACCTCGCCCAGGGTCGGGAGGTAGCGGTACGGGTCGTCGGCTAGGTAGGTCGTCCCGTGGTAGACCACCTCGAGCAGGTAGCCGGTGACCGTGTCGCCGGGCAGCAGGGCTTCCCAGACGCCGTTGTGTACCAGGTGCATCTCGGTGCGCTGCGCGCCGACGACGACCGTCACCCGCTCCGCGTCGGGACGAAGCGCCCGCACGACGAGGCCCTCGCCGGTCGGGTGCGCGCCGAGCAGGCCGTGCGGGTCGTGGTGAGCACCCCCGACAAGGCGCTCGAGCTCCTCGACCGACGGCCGGGTGGCCGGCTGCTGCCGGGCCGCTTCCGCCTTCTCCGCCGTCTTCTTCACCCCCTTCTGCGCCGCCTTCTGGGGGGGCTTGTTGGCGACCGCCTTGCGCGGGGCGCGCTTTCGCGGGGGTGTCTGCTCGGTCATTGGTCCTGCTCCACGATGCGCGCGATGGACCCTAGGGGGATGGGCAGCCAGGACGGACGGTTTCGCGCCTCGTACACCACTTCGTAGACCGCCTTGTCGAGCTCAAAGGCACGCAACAGCGTCGATGCGTCCCGAGGGTCGCTGCCGGCGGCGCGCGCGTAGCCGGCACAGAACGCTGACTTGTTGTGCTCTGCCCAT
>JANLPD010000614.1:0-2165 GCA_031367045.1 Frankiales bacterium
GCCGTGGGCTTCCACTCCCCGCGGTGGGCCAACGCGTTTGCGCACTGCTGCGTCGAGCTGCTCGGAGCCGAGTACGACGGGGACGCCGTCACCCTCGACGGGCGGCGGACCTCGGTGGACGTGCACCCGCTCGGTGTTTGCGCTGCCGAGCTGCGAGCGCGGGCCGCCGAGGCTGACGTCGCGGCACGGCTGCCCGCACTGCGCGAGCTCGTCGGGGACCGGCAGCTGCTGCTGCGCATCGACCGCACCGAGCTCAGCAAGAACATTGTCCGCGGCCTCGAGGCCTACCGCGAGCTCCTGCGCCGCCGCCCCGAGCACCGCGGGCACGTCGTGCACCTGGCCTTCGCCTACCCCTCACGACACGACCTGCCGGAGTACCGCGAGTACACCGGCGCCGTTCAGCGGGTCGCCCGTGAGGTCAACGAGGAGTTCGCCGTGGACGGCTGGCTGCCGGTGCACCTGGAGGTAAAGGACGACTACGCGCGGTCACTTGCCGCCTACTCGCTGGCCGACGTCCTGCTCGTCAACCCGGTCCGCGACGGCATGAACCTCGTCGCGAAGGAAGGACCCGTCCTGTCCGACAAGGGCCTGTCCCTGGTGCTTTCCCGCGAGGCCGGCGCTGCCGATGAGCTCGGGCCCTACGCCCACCTGGTAGGGCCGCTCGACGTCTCCCAGACCGCCGAGGCGCTGCACGACGCGCTGACGACGAGCCCGACCGTGCGCGCGTCGCGGACAGCCGCTCTCGCGGCTGCCGCGACGGCGCTCCCCCCGGCGGCGTGGCTACAGGCACAGCTCGCCGCCCTCAGGCGCTGATCGCCCCTAGGGTCCCCTTCGTGGTCACCCTCACCGCCGTCCAGCGCCTCGCCGGCGTCGAGCAGTCGCGCGGTCTCGTGCGCATGTCCGCGCAGGCGATGTCGCTGTTGGGCGCGCAGCACCTCGACGTCCTTCGCATCACCGGCGCCCGGACCACCGGCGCGCTCGTCGCCTCGGCACCCGCGGGGACCCCCCATGACGTCCTGCTGTGCGACGAGCTGATGCTGGCCAACCTTGGCGTACCAGACGGCAGTCCCGTGACGTTGGAGCTGGCCGCGATGCTGGCGGCGACCTCGGTCGTGGTGGCCGGTCCGCCCGAGGTCGTGGCTGTCATCGACCCCGCCCTGCTGCGCTCCGCCCTCCACGGAAAGACGATCACCACTGGTGATGCCGTCTCGCTGCTGCCGCACGACCTCGACGGGGTGGCCGCTCCGGACCGGATCGCCGTGGGTCGCAGCCTGTCCAACCGATTGTCCTTCCAGCTGCCGACCGTGCGACTCAGCGTGCTCGACGTCGCGCCTCCCGGCCCGGTGCTGGTCGGTGCCGGCACCGCCGTGAGGTGGGCGGGCGGGCCAGCAACGTCGGGCACAGCGCTGCCCACGACGGCCGCCTTCCTGGCCTCGACCGACGGGCGCGCAAACCCGGAGCGGGTGGCGGCGTCGGACCCCGGCGGCTTCGCGGCCGGCCGGCCGTTCGACGCCTCTTCGCGCGCCGCCCCAGCACCACACCGGGCAGAGGACCTGCCCGGCCTCGAGTCGCAGATCGCCGCGCTGCGCGAGTGGCTCGACCTCGGCTTCCACCACCGCGACCTGCTCGCCAAGCTCGGCACCGGACCCGGCATGGGCGTGCTCGTCACCGGCGCCGCCGGCTCCGGCAAAGCCGCCCTCGTCGAGGCGGTCGCCAGCGAGGTGGGCGCCACCCTGTTGCGCGCCTGGGGCCCGGCCCTGGCGTCGCTGGAGCCCAACGCTGCGGCGCAGCAGATCACTGACCTGCTCACCCAGGCAACCCGGTCATCACCTGCAGTCGTGCTTGTCGAGGATGTCGAGGCGTTGGCGCCGCGCGCCGGCTCCGCCCTGCTGGCGACGTTCCTCACCGCCCTTCGCGACGTGGTGCGCGACGGTCGGGCGGCCGTCGTCTGCACCACCGCCAAGCCCGAGGAGGTCTCCCCCGACCTGCGCAACCCCGGCACACTCGACCACGAGTTGTCGATCCCGCTGCCGGACAGGGACCAGCGAAAGCGCCTGCTCGAGACCGCCACCCACGCCCTCCCGCTCGCCGACGACGTCTCGCTTGCCGAGGTGGCCGCCAGGACGCCTGGCTTCGTGGCGGCCGACATCTTGTCGCTCGTCCGC
>JANLPD010000638.1:0-1944 GCA_031367045.1 Frankiales bacterium
CCGCTTGGCGCCCCTGCAGCAACGGCCGCGCATCGGACTGCTGGGGGACGCCATCATCTCCCGCACGGGCGGCTACCTGCTCGGGAACGTCCTGACCTCCATGGTGGCGACCGCAGCGCAGTTCGTCGCGCTGCGCCTCCTGGGGGTGCCGTTCGCGCTGGTGCTCTCAGTGCTCGTCGGCGTTCTTGACCTGGTCCCCCTGATCGGCTCCACGATCGCCGGCGTGGTCGTCACCGCGGTGGCGCTGGCCGTGGTGTCACCGACCGCGGCCATTATCAACATCGTGTTCACGATCATCTACCGGATCTTCGAGGACTACGTCCTCAGCCCCCGCATCCTGCGTCGCACGGTCAACGTCAGGCCCGTGGTCACCATCATGGCTGTGCTGCTGGGCGGCGCGTTGCTCGGCATCGAGGGCGCCGTGATCGCGGTGCCGGTCGCTGCCGCGATCCAGCTCGTCGTCACCGAGGTCGTCTACCCGCGGTCCGACAGCCCGCTCACCCGCTCATGACCTCTGCCAGCGTCGTGCTGGCCAGCCTGGGCTCGACCGGGTTCGCCGCACTCGGAACCGCTCTGAAGCATCGCAGCGCGACTCGCCTGTCCCAGTCGAGGAAGGACCATCCGCCCGGGGTCGCCCGCCTCGTGGCCCGTTCGGCCACCGAACCACTCTGGCTGTGTGGGCTGCTCGCAGATGGCGGCGCCGTCGGGCTGCAGGTGTACGCGCTGCACATCGGAGCCCTCGCCGTCGTGCAACCCCTGCTCGTGACTGCACTGCTGTTCTCCCTGGTGCTCAACCATGTCTTCGACCGGACCTTCATCACCGCGAAGGAGCTGGGCTGGGCGGTGACCTTGATCGCTTCCTTGGCGACCTTCCTGACCGTTTCCGGTGCGGCGTCGCCTGCCACTAGCGGTCCCGCCCAGGCCGCCGACAAGGTCCCTGCTGAGGCTGCGGCGATCTTGGCGGTAGTCGTGGTGGTCGCCTGCCTTGCGGCCGCCCGGCGGCGACCCCGCGTTCAGCGGGCCGCCTTGTTCGGTGTCGCCGTCGGCTTCATCTACGCCAGCACTGCCGCCTTGATCAAGGCATGTACGGACATCGCAGCGAGATCACCGTCAGCCCTGCTCACCAGCTGGCAGCTGTACGTCCTGCTGGTCGCAGGTGCCACCGGGCTGATCTGCGTTCAGCTGGCCTTTCACGCTGGACCGCTCACCGCGAGCCTTCCTGTCATCGCGGCCGTGGACCCCGTCCTGAGCGTTGCCCTGGGCGTCCTCGTCTACGACGAGCGGCTGCGCGGTGGCCCCTGGACGATCACCGTCGAGGCGGCGTCGCTCATGCTGCTCGCCAGTGCAGCGTTCGCCTTGAGCCGGGTCCGGGCCATCGCGGACGAGCAACCCACCAGGACGCCGCGAGACCGCCAGGTGGAGATAGAAGCGACTGCAGCGGAGCCAGCTGGCAGCTAGACCTCGGGCTGGCCGTAGGCCCGTTGGACGTGCAGGCGCAGCACCAGCCGCTTGTCGGCGACCATCGCCTCGCGGTACTCCTGCCAGTCCGGGTGCGCCCCGCGCAGCCGCTGGTAGACCTCGACCAGCTCCTCGACCGTGTCGTCGTGGGTGTCCGTCGCCACCGACGTCAGCTCGGCCGTGCACTCGGCGACCGTCCAGGCCCACCCCTCCGGCGTGCTGACGTACAGGCTCGCTCGCGGGTCCCGCCGCAGGTTCGTCGTCTTCGCCCGCCCGTCCGTGACGGAGATCCTGATGAGGTGCTTGGCCGGCTCGTAGAGGAAGTCCAGCGTCGACAGCTGCGGCAATCCGTCGCGCTTGATCGTCGCAAGCGCACCACGGGTGCGGCGGGTGAGCAGGGCCAGCAGTGCGTCCTCATCAGCCATGCGCCGACGCTAGCCCCCGCCTACCGGCATAGGGTCCAAACGTGACTGCGGTCGACCCCCG
>JANLPD010000650.1:0-3818 GCA_031367045.1 Frankiales bacterium
GGTCCGGAGCCTGCTCGGCTCGATCGTCGGCTCCCACGGTCTGCCGCTGGCCGTCGTCGTCCCGCTCGGGCTGCTCGTGCGCGATGCGCTGCCGGGTGCGCTCGGTGGGCTGGGGACGGCGCTGGGGCTGGTCGCGCTGTACTACGGACTGCTGTGGCTGACCGGCCTGACGGCACAGGAGCGCGCCCAGGTCCGGCGCCGCTTCCGGCGATCGGGCGCTCCGGTCTCGCCCGCCGCCGCGCCCCCCCTGGCTCGGGAGGGTGAGGGAGGCGGTCGGGGGCCGCTGACGGTGCTGGTCGTGGACCCCTCTGCGCGTGGCGGGATCGCGGCCTACTCAGAACGGGTCACCGAGGCACTGCAGGCGGCGGGCGTCCGTGCGGTGCTCCTGTGCAGCCAGGCACGACCGGCCGTCATCGGGATCGACCAGCGGCGCCTGCTCCCTAACCAGACGTGGGGTCGTTCCGCCCGGGAGAGCCGCGTGCGCTTCGTGCGTAGACGCACGTCCACCTTCCTGGCCGTCCGCCGTCAAGTTCTCCGGCAGGTGCGCGAGCTCCAACCGGATGTGGTCCACCTGCAGGCCGAAGTCGTGCGCCGCCTGGACCCTCGTCTCGTCCGGTCCCTGCGCGCGCACTGCCCGGTGGTCATCACCGCACATGACGTCGCCCCCCTGACCGGCGAGGCACCCCCGCTGAGCTGGTTTCGCGCTGCCCAGGCCGTCGTGGTGCACAGCGAGCCCGCGGCCGGGCTCCTCGCGTCGCAAGGCATCGCCGCCGTCGTCGTCGAGCACGTGCCCGCCGCGGTGTTCCCGGTCTCCCGCGAGCAGGCGCGTGTGCGGCTCGGACTTCCGCCGTGCGACCGGGTGGTGGCCGCCCTCGGCTACGTGCGTCCCTACAAGGGCTACGACCTGCTCCTACAGGTGTGGCGCGAGCTCGGGCCAGCGGCGCCGCTGCTGCTCGTCGTGGGTCAGCCGTGGGGTCAAGAGCAGGTCCAGCTGCTCGAGGACCTGGCCGCGACCAGCCGCGCCGACGTGCGCTCCGGCTACGCCAGCGAGGAGGACCTGCGTCTTGCCGCAGCTGCCGCGGACCTGGTCCTGCTGCCGCACGAGCACGCCAGCGACTCGGGGCTCCTGCACCTTGCCCGCGCTGCAGGAACCCCCGTATTGGCTTCGACCGCACCGCAGCTCGCGGCTGCAGTGGTGGCGACCGGTGCCGGCCTGACCCTCGCTCGCGATCCTCGGCTGTGGGCGGCCGCGGTCACCGGACCGCTGCCGCCGGCTCCTCCGGCGCCGCCCATCCTGGCCGATTGCGGCCGCCACCACCTCGCGGTGTACGAGGCACTTCTCCGCGCCCAGACGGCCGGGACCCTGGGAGAGCCGGCGCCGCAGCTACCCGGGTCCCGATGCTAGCTGTGAGCCGGCTGCTGCTCTACACGGACGCCCCGGAGTGGGGCGGCGCAGAAGCCGTGCTGAGCGAAGTCTGCGCGCTGCTCCCGGACGACTGGGAGATTTTCGTCGCGGGGGTGACGCCGGACATTGTGGCCCGCATCGCCGGCGACCGGGGAAGCGCCGTCGACCTGCCACCGGTCACCGGCAAGTTCGACCTGGGACCGGTCCTGGCGCACATCCGGGTGCTCCGGGCTTTGCGGCCGGACGTCGTCCACATCAACCTGCGCCACCCCTACAGCGCGCAGTACGGTCTCGCCGTCGCCGAGCTCCTGCGCCTGAAGGTCGTGGCTGTGGAGCACTACGCGGTGGCGGCGTCGTCGCGCTTCCAGCTCTGGGCGAAGAGGTGTACGACGGCCCGCCTGGCGGCCCACGCCGCCGCAGGGGAGCAGGCTGCGCGCGACGTCGAGCGGTTCGTCGGCCTGGCCGCCGGGTCGGTGTCGGTCCTGCCGAACGGCGTACGCGACGTCGTGGTGCGGCCGGCGCTGCGCGGATCTGCGCCACTTGTCGTCGTCGTCGCCCGGCTCGACGCGGTGAAGCGCCTGGATGTGGCCGTCCGGGCGGTCGCCCTACTGCCCGGGGTCGAGCTCAGGGTGGTTGGAGCCGGGCCCGAGCTCCCGGCTCTGGAGGCGCTCGTCGCTGAGCTGGGCGTCGGCGACCGCGTGCACCTCGTCGGCTTTGACGCCGAGGCCCGCCGCCACCTGGCTGCTGCGGACGTGGTCTTGGCCACGAGCACCCAGGAGACTGCCTCGCTCGTGCTGGCAGAGGCAGCCCTCGCTGGGAGGTGCGTCGTGGCCACGGACATCGCCGGTCACCGCGAGGTCATGGGCGACACTGCCGACTACGTCGCAGTCGGTGATGTCGACGCGACTGCTGCTGCGCTGCGTGAGCTCCTCGACGACCTTCCGCGTCGTACCGCGACCGGAGCCAGGGCGCGCGAACGCGCCCTGGTCGAGCGGACCTCGACCGCGATGGTGACCCGCTACGACGCGTTCTACCGGTCGGTGCTGCGCCTGCCGTAGGCGCGGCGAAGCAGGTCGGGAGCAACCGCGCCGACCAGCCCCGTGGCCCGGGCCCGCCACGGCTGGCCCACGTCACGCACGAGGTCCCGGCTGGCGCCTCGCGCGTCCACGGCCCCAGCTTCGACAGCGGCTCGTGCCCACCGCCGACGCTCGCGGGCCAGCGCTGTTTCCAGCCGGGCCTGCTCGGGCTCGCTGAGCGGGAGTCGCCGGAACCCTTCAAGCATCCTGACGCGGTCGCGCCGGTAGCCGAGAGCGTCTCCGGTGAGGCTCGTGCTCCGTCGGCGGTACTCAGCGAGCACCAGCGGCACCTCACCGAAACCGCCGGCGCCCGACCAGAGGAGGCGCTGCCAGCCGATCCAGTCCTCGCCCGTAGCGAGGTGCTCGTCGAAACCGCCGCAGGACAGCATCGGCTCACGCCGCACGGCGGCATGACCGAAGACATAGTTGCGCTCAAGCAGCGCGCCGCGCTGGTCATCGACCTCAAAGGCACGCTCGCGGCTCACCGGTCCGGTGGGGACTCCGTCGACGAGGATGAAGGCATCTGTTGTGACAAGTGCGAGATCGGGTCGCCAGGTCATGGTCTGGCTCAGGGCGGCCAGGCGGTCAGGTAGCCAGATGTCGTCTGCGTCGAGGTAGACGACGACGTCTCCGACGCTCTCGCGGGTGCCGGTGTTGCGCGTCGCGCCCGCGCCTCGGTGGGGCAGGTGAAGCACGCGCAGCCGCCCCTGCAGGGGCCCGTCGAGGAAGGGACGGACGGCCTCATCGACACCGCCCGGCGCGCCGTCGTCGCAGACCAGCACTTCGTCCGGGAGCAGGGTTTGCGCGGCTAGCGAAGCCAGGGCGGCGGGCAGCAGGTGGCTGACCTGGTAGGTCGGGATGACCACGCTGGTCCGCGGCTCGCGTCCCGGCACCAGCCCGGCCGGAGCTGGGGGTGCGAGCAGCGGCCACCGGTCACTCACGGGCGCGCTCCGGCGCCGGCTGGCAGGGCCAGCTGGACCTCGCGGCGCAGCGGGCCCAGGACGGAGCGCTCGTCGAGGTGCAGGGCCCGGACCTGGCTGGCATAGGCCTGCACGGCTTCCCGCTTTGCCTCCCAACGGCGGCCCCGCAGCACGTGGACAGTGGCGTCGCTGCGACCGAGCCGGACGTCCGAGCGCTCGCACGCCGCGCCGAGGGCTCCCGTGGGGCGCCCTTGCCGACCGGCCAGGCGGGCGACCCGACGGGCCAGCCGGCGGTGCCGGGGGAGCACCCAGTCGGGCCAGCCCCCCGTCGAGGCGTAGGGAAGGTCGGCGTACAGGAGCAGTTGCCCGGCGTGGCCCTGGGCGTCCAGACGGGCGGCCGCGCGGTGGACGAGCAGG
>JANLPD010000658.1:0-4980 GCA_031367045.1 Frankiales bacterium
CCCTGCGGGCAGCCGCGCTCGGTGAGGGTGCGGAAACCGGGTCGGTTGCGGTCGAGGTGGCGCGCCGCGGAGCGGTCCGCCGGGCCGACCTCGCGGCGCTCGGCGTGCCCCTGGACGACCTGGCTTCGGTGCGGGTCGAGGGGAGCTGGCTGGTCGACCGGGCGACCTGGGCGGGCTGGTCCACCGCCATCGTCGGTGTGGTCCAGGCGCACGCTGTGGCGTTTCCGTTGGCGCCGGGGCCGACGCAAGAGGCGGCCCGCCGCTCCGTGGGGCTGCCAGACCTGGCGCTCGTCGCGCCGCTGGCCGTGGCCGCCGGCCTCGGGCTCGACGCGGGGCGGCTCAGCCTCCCCGGGACGGTCCGGTCGCTCGGCGGCGCAGAGCCGGCGGTGCGCCAGCTCGAGGACCGCCTGGGGGCAGCACCGTTCTCGGCGCCGGAGCAGCCTGACCTGGACGCGCTCGGCCTGGGGGCCCGCGAGCTCGCTGCTGCGGCTGCTGCCGGCCGGCTCCTTCGGCTGGCCGGGGGTGTGGTGCTGCTCCCGGACGGACCGGCTCGCGCGATGCGGTTGCTGGCCGCTTTGGGGCAACCGTTCACGCTGTCGGTTGCTCGCCAGGCCTTGGGCACCACACGCCGGGTTGCGGTCCCGTTGCTGGAGCTCCTGGACGCGCGCGGCTGGACGAGGCGGATCGACGGGGCGCTACGAGAGGTGGTCCGGAAGCCGGACTGATCCGGAGCGGGACGTACCCTCCTCCCATGGCATTCGTGGACAGCTTTGGACGGGTGGCGACCGACCTGCGCGTGTCGCTGACCGATCGCTGCAATCTGCGCTGTACCTACTGCATGCCGGCGGAGGGCCTGCCTTGGCTGCCGTCCCCAGAATTGCTCACCGATGACGAGCTGGTTCGGCTGGTGCGGCTCGCGGTCCAGGAGGGCGTGCGCACAGTCCGGCTGACTGGCGGTGAGCCGCTCCTGCGGGCCGGTGTGGTCGGCCTCGTGGCGCGGTTGGCCAGCCTCGACGTCGACCTGGCGCTGACGACCAACGGCCTGTCGCTGACCAGGCTCGCCCAACCGCTCGCCGACGCCGGCCTGCGGCGGGTCAACGTGAGCCTCGACACGATCCGCCCGGAGCGCTTCGCCGAGCTGACCCGTCGGGACCGCTTCCACGACGTCGTCGCCGGGCTGGCGGCCGCCACGAAGGCGGGGCTGAGCCCGGTGAAGGTCAACGCGGTACCCATGCGCGGCGTCAACGACGACGAGCTCGCGAACCTGCTCGATTGGTGCCTCGAGCGCGGCTACGAGCTGCGCTTCATCGAGCAGATGCCGCTGGACCCCCAGCACTCCTGGGAGCGGGCCCGCCTCGTTGACGCAGAGGAGATCCTAGCTGCGCTTGGGGAGCGGCACACCCTTACTCCCTGTGATGTCCGTGGCAGTGCTCCGGCCGAGACGTGGCTCGTCGACGGTGGTCCGGCCAAGGTCGGCGTCGTGGCCTCGGTGACCCGGCCGTTCTGCGGCACGTGCGATCGGCTGCGACTGACCGCGGACGGCCAGCTGCGTACCTGCCTGTTCGCCCGCATCGAGTCCGACCTGCGAGCGCCGATGCGCGAGGGCGCGAGCGATGAGCAGCTGGTCGAGCGGATGCGGGTGGCCATTATGGGAAAGAAGGCCGGCCATGGGATCGACGACCCCGGTTTCCTGCAGCCCGACCGCCCGATGTCCGCGATCGGCGGCTAGACCCTGCGCCCAGACCCTGGGCTCAGACCCTGGGCTCAGACCAGCCCGAGCTCGGCCGCGCTCTGCTCGCGCATCAGGTACTTCTGCACCTTGCCCGTCACCGTCATCGGGAAGCTGTCGGTGAAGCGGACATAGCGAGGAACCTTGTAGTGGGCCAGCCGGTCCCGGCAGAAGTCACGGACGTCGTCCTGCGTCATAACGGCCCCGGCGCGCAGCCGCACCCAGGCGCAGAGCTCCTCGCCGTACCTCCCATCGGGGACCCCGACGACCTGCACCTCCGCGACGTCCGGGTGAGTGAACAGGAACTCCTCGACCTCGCGCGGGTAGACGTTCTCGCCGCCGCGGATGATGAGGTCCTTGATGCGCCCGACGATCGACAGATAGCCCTCCGCGTCCATCACGGCGAGGTCGCCGGTGTGCATGAAGCCATCAGGGTCGATCGCCTCAGCTGTCTTGTCCGGGTCCTCCCAGTAGCCGATCATGACGCCGTAGCCGGCCGTGCACAGCTCGCCGGTCGCACCCCGCGGGACGGTCTTGCCGGTGACCGGGTCCACGACCTTGACCGTCACCTGCGGGTGGACCCGGCCGACGGTTGAGACGCGCCGTTCGAGGTCGTCGTCCGCGCGGGTCTGCGTCGACACCGGGCTGGTCTCGGTCATGCCGTAGCAGATGGTCACCTCGCGCATGTGCATCTCGGCGACCACCCGCTTCATCACCTCGACCGGGCACGGCGACCCGGCCATGATCCCGGTCCGCAGCGAAGCCAGGTCGTACGACGAGAAGCCGCTGTCTGCGAGCTCGGCGATGAACATCGTCGGCACGCCGTAGAGCGCGGTGCACCGCTCGTCCTGAACGGCCTGCAGTGTCGCGGTGGGCTCGAAGGAGGGGCCCGGGACTACGACGCAGGCGCCGTGCGTCAGCGCCCCGAGGACGCCCATGACCATCCCGAAACAGTGGTAGAAGGGGACTGGGACGGCAATCCGGTCCTGCTCGGTGTAGCCGCACAGCAGGCCGACGAAGAAGCCGTTGTTGACGATGTTGCGGTGCGAGAGTGTGGCCCCTTTGGGAAAGCCGGTCGTGCCGCTCGTGTACTGGATGTTGATCGGGTCGTTGGGGTGCAGGTCCCCTTCGGGCAGGTCCCCCTCGTCGAGCAGCAGCGCGTCCCAGTCGGGGGTGCCGAGCACGACGACCTGCTTGAGCGCGACGAGATCACTGCGGACCTGCTCGACCATCGCGACGTAGTCGCTCGTCTTGAAGCTCGCGGCGCAGACGAGCATCCTGCTGGTGGACTGGCGTAAGACGTGCGCCAGCTCATGGCTGCGGTAGGCCGGGTTGACCGTCACGAGCACGATGCCGAGGCGGGCGGTGGCGTACTGGACCAACGTCCACTCCGCACAGCTGGGCGCCCATATGGCGAGCCGGTCGCCTTTGCGCAGGCCGGCGGTGTGCAGCCCGCGGGCCACCCGGTCGACCTGGTGGTCGAGCCCGGCGTAGGTCAGCCGGACTCCCTGATGCACCACGACGAGGGCCTCGCGGTCGGGGTGCTGGCGCGCGATCCGGCGCAAGCATGCGCCGATGGTCTCGTCGAGCAGGGCTACGTCGGTCGGCCCGCTGGACAGCGAGGGGGCGGTCATGGCACGCATCCTGCGCCCTGCGGCGCGGCGGTGCCAAGGGTGGCCGGCTACTCGCAGGCGCAGGTGCCGGATGCGGCGCGCACGGTGAAGCAGATCGGGCAGGTGTTGGACCGGATCGCCTGCGTCTGGACCAGCGCCTCTGCCGCTGCGGTCGCCGCCCGGGTGGCGGCGGCCTTGGTGGCGCGTTGGGCCAGCTTCTGTGCAGCGGCTGCCTTCTCGGCGTTGGCGATGGCCCCGGCACTGATCGTGTCGGCGTGCTCGACCGCGAACAGCCGACTTCGGACGGTGTCCGGGACGAAGTCCATGCTCTGCTGACACATCGCCACCGCGACGTCCACCGGCACCTCGAGGGCGACCTGCTCCACCACGTCCCCGTGCACGAGATCAGGATCGGCGGCGACGATCACCTCGACCCGGGCGAGGGCGGCGTCCACGGCCGCCTGGTCGACGTCAGGTTCGGCGTCTGCCTCGTGGTCGGTCAACTGGTCGGTCCCGTGGGCCGTTTCGTGGTCGGTCTCGTGCTGGGGGCCGGCCGTGTCGTCCTGGGTGCTCGTGTTCACCGGTCCAGTCTGTCAGGTCGCCAGGGCGGCGGGTTCTGCACGCCGCGAAGGCGCCGGGAAGGATGCGGGTGGGCCGAGAAGTTGGGACAGTCGTGACGCCGCAGCGCTGGGTCCGATCGACCCCCTTGACCACGGCCTACGTCGCGGCCGTCGGCACGGTCACAATCGCCGGAGCCCTGATCAGCCGGGAGCGCAAGCACGCGGTGCTGCGCGCCGCCAGCACCGACCTGGTCAACCTGCGGACGGCCCCCGCCCGCGTGCTGCCGGCGAGCGCCTTCGTCCTGGAGCACCCGGTCCACGCGGTCGCCCTGCCCGTGCTCGCACTGGCGATGGGCTCGGTAGAGCGATGGCAGGGCAGCCTGACGGCTGCCGCCGTGTTTGCGAGCGGCCACGTCGGGGCGACCCTGGTCGTTGCCACCGGGATCGCCGGAGGCATCGAGGCGGGATGGCTCGACCCGGCGCTCCGGTCGATGGTGGATGTCGGGGTCAGCTACGGACAGTGGGCTCTGCTGGGCGCGCTCGCCGGCCGCCTGCAGCCCCGCTGGCGGGTCGCCTACGTCGCTTCACTCAGCGCGCTTCTGGTCTCCGAAGCGCGCTCGGGGGCTGGCGTGACCGTCGCTGGCCACGCGGTCGCCTGGGGCATCGGGCTGGCCATCGCAGGCCGGTTGGTCAGGCGCGACCGAGCCGTCGGTGCAGCCCGTCCCGTGCGGCGGGCCACTCTGTGGCGAGCAGGCTGAAGTAGGCGGTGTCCCGGACCGTCCCGTCGGGCCGCAGCCGGTTGCGGCGCAGGGTGCCGTCGTAGGCGCAGCCGAGTTTGCGGATCGCTGCCTGCGAGCGGCTGTTCCGCCCGTCGGTCTTCAGCGTGACCCGCTGGGCGCCCAGGTCGTCGAAGGCGTGGCCGAGCAGCAGGAGCTTGCACTCGGGGTTGACCGAGGTGGCCCACAGCTCGCGCTGGTACCACGTCCAGCCGATCTCCAGCCCCGAGACGGCCAGGTCCACGTCGAGGTAGGAGGTGGTCCCGGGCGCGCGGCCGTCCACCACGACCGCCCACACCGGG
>JANLPD010000661.1:0-4734 GCA_031367045.1 Frankiales bacterium
GGTCGCCGGCGGTCGGGTCAGAGGCTGCCGCCCTGCTGCGCCGGGAGGAGTGGTGAAGGCGCTCCCGTCGCGCCGGCGGTTCCTGGGCGGTGTCCTGCTGGGCACCGCCAGCGCCGCGGTCGGCGCGGCTGCGCTGCTGGACGCGCCCGTGGCGACGGCAGCCGACCACCAACCGGGCGCGGGAGCCGGGACCCGCCCGATGCACGGCGGCGGGCACAACGGCGCGACCTTCCGGGCCGGCGGCACGGTCGACCACGCCGCGAACGGGTTCAACCCCAGTGACCTCCTGCGGGACTTCGACTACGGCCGGGTGTCGACGACGCCGCAGGGGCGCACGCTGCGCGAGTGGGACGTCGTGGCCACCGACCGGGACGTGGAGGTGGCGCCCGGGGTGCGGTTCCCGGCGTGGACGTTCAACTCGCGGATCCCGGGCCCCACACTGCGCTGCACCCAGGGCGACCTGCTGCGGGTCCGCTTCGTCAACGGCTCCGCGCACCCGCACACCATGCACTTCCACGGCATCCACACCGCCGTGATGGACGGTGTGCCGATGGTCGGGCGAGGGGTGATCTCGCCAGGGGAGAGCTTCACCTACACCTTCGACGCCGAGCCCTTTGGGCTGCACCTCTACCACTGCCACGTCGGGCCGCTCGCCGAGCACATCGCCCGCGGCATGTACGGCACGTTTATCATCGACCCGCCCAAGCCCCGTCCAGCCGCCGACGAGCTGGTCATGGTCATGCACGGCTACAACACCACGTTCGACGGCCAGGGCAACCAGCTGTACGCCGTCAACGGCATCCCGTTCCACTACGTGCACGAGCCGGTCCGGGTGCGCCGCGGGGAACTTGTCCGGATCTACCTGGTCAACATCACCGAGTACGACCCGATCAACAGCTTCCACCTGCACGGGAACTTCTTCGACTACTACCCGACCGGCACCCGGCTCGCGCCAGCCGAGTTCACCGACACGGTCGTGCAGGCCCAGGGCCAGCGGGGCATCTGCGAGATCCGCTTCCCGCACCCCGGCCGATTCATGTTCCACGCGCACAAGAGCGAGTTCGCCGACTTGGGGTGGATGGGCTTTTTCGAGGTCACCGACTGATGACTGCCGACCACGACGTCGACGCCGGCCTGAGCCGCTCCGACACGACTGGTCCCGCACCGGAGGGCCTGGCAGCGGCTACACCACGGTGGGCCGAGCGGTTCCCGTTGTGGGCGCTGGCGTCCGCCGCGACCGTGACTATCGCCGCGGTGCTGGGCGCGCTGGCCCTGCTGGGCGGCAATTCGTTACCCGACCGGAACGGGCCGGCGATCGAGCAGGTCGCGGTGGAGCGCACCGTGCTACGCCCCGGCCTGATCGTGCTCACCGTGCGCAACTCCGGCCCGGACCCGGTGCAGATCGCGCAGGTGTCGGTCAACGACGTGTTCGTCGACGTCGACGGCGGCCGGGCGCAGATCGGTCGGCTCGGCACCGCCACCCTGGCGTTGGACTACCCGTGGCAGACCGGCCAGCCCTACCTGGTCTCGATGCTGACCTCCACCGGCGCCGTCCTCGACCACGTCATCCCGGTTGCGGTGACCACGCCGACCTCCAGCAGGCAGGTGCTCGGCCTGATGGCCCTGCTCGGGATCTATGTCGGGGTCATCCCGGTCCTGCTCGGCATGCTGGTGCTGCCGGTGCTGCGGCGCGCCGGGCCGACCGTCGTGCAGGTGCTGCTGGCGCTGACCGTCGGACTGCTGGCCTTCCTGGCCCTGGACGGCGGCATCGCGGCGCTCCAGCTGGGCGGCCGCTCCGGCGGCGCATTCGGTGGGCCGGCCCTGGTCGTGCTCGGCGCCGGTCTGGCGTTCCTCGCACTCACCCTTGTCGACCGCATTCTGCGCGGCCGGCGGCAGCGAGCGAAGGCCCGCGGGGCGCAGGGGTTGCAACTCAGCCTCATGGTCTCGGTCGGGATCGGGCTGCACAACCTCGGGGAGGGCCTGGCGATCGGGTCCGCCTACGCCGTCGGCGAGCTGGCGCTGGGAGCGTTCCTGGTCGTCGGGTTCGCGCTGCACAACACCACGGAGGGGATCGCCATCGTGGCGCCGCTGGCTGACGGGCGAGCCTCGCGGCTGCAGCTGGCCGGGCTGGGCCTGCTGGCGGGCGGCCCGGCGGTCGTCGGCACGATGGTCGGGGCCGTGGTCATCAACGCCGAGTTGTCAGCACTGCTGATCGGGGTGGGCGTCGGCGCCATCACCCAGGTGATCGTCCAGATCGCCCCGGCGCTGCGGGCCCGCTCTGGGCAACTGCTCCACCCTGCCAGCATCGGCGGCATCTCCGCAGGAGTTCTGATCATGTACTTCACCGGTCTGCTGGTCACCGTGTGAGGACGGTATGAAGCCGCCGCTGGTGTCGGGACCCACCGGTCCTCGCCAGAAGACTGGTCCTGGCCTGCTGGCCGCCGGACCGGACGGGTCGTGGACGAGGCGGGCGGTCCTTGCCACAGCGGGCGTCGCTGCAGTGACGGCAGTCGCCGGCTGCTCCCGCGCCGAGTCCGGCGGCGCCTCCGGGGCAGCGGGTGCTGCGGGCAGCCGCACCTTCGGCAGAACGACGGACATCCCGGTCGGCGGCGGCCGGGTGTTCGCCGACCAGAAGGTGGTGGTGACCCAGCTCACCGCCGGCGCCTTCCAGGCCTTCTCTGCGGTCTGCACCCATCAGGGTTGCACCGTCCAGACGGTCGCCGACAACCTGATCAGCTGCCCGTGCCACGGCAGCCAGTTCAACGGCACAGACGGCTCGGTCGTCCAGGGGCCAGCGCGAAAGGCGCTGGGCCGGCGGGAGATCGTCGTCGACGGCACCTCCTTCACCGTCCACTAGTGGCGCGTGCGCGGGGTGGTGCACATCCACGGCCGGGTTGATCAGGTGCGCGTCGTCCCAGTCCCGCTGCAACGAAGGGTCGGGCCGCCAACGGTAGAACGCCTGCTTGGAGTTGGCCTGCTCTCGTGGTCACCTCGTATCCGCGGTCTGAGGTTCAGGCAGCAGCGCTCAGAGCGTGCTTGGCCTCGAACGCCGCTGGCAGGTGCACCAGACCGGCAATACCCAGGGCGCGCTCGACGGCGAGTTCGACGAGTACGTCGGGGCCGCGATCCGCTGGCGCCGCACGAGCGCCGACCACGTCGAGGAGCTCAGCCCACCAGCGCGCTAGAGGTGCAGCAGCAGGAGAAGCAGGGCGACCACGGCGGCGAGCCACAGCAGGGCGGCGGCTGGCAGCAAAGCGGGCTGGCGACCGCGCAGCACCGAGCGGCAGGACGGGCAGCGACCCTCGCTGACGCGCCCGGAGCAGGACGCACAGACGAGGCGATCCTCATCGACCACCGGCGTACCTCCTGTCCTGCCTACCAGCCGGACCGACCGGCTCCACTGTCCACCACAACGAGCGTCGGCGCACAATCACTCCCGGTCACAACTCCTAGGTCACACCGCCCACTCAGGCCTTGATCGGCAAACTGCGCCCTAGACTGCACTTCCGTGATCCGCCTCGAGAACGTGTCGAAGACCTACCCTTCGAGCACGCGCCCCGCGCTCGACGGCGTCGACGTGGACATCGAGAAGGGCGAGTTTGTCTTCCTGGTCGGGTCCAGCGGCTCGGGCAAGTCGACCTTCCTGCGCCTGCTGCTCAAGGAGGAGACGCCGACCCAGGGCCGCGTCCACGTGGCGGGCAAGGACTTGGCCCGACTGAGCCACTGGAAGGTCCCGGCGCTGCGCCGCACCATCGGCTGTGTGTTCCAGGACTTCCGGCTGCTCCCCAGCAAGACCGTCTTTCAGAACGTCGCGTTCGCGCTCGAGGTGATCGGCAAGCCGCAGGGCACGATCGACAAGATCGTCCCTGAGGTGCTGGAGCTGGTTGGGCTCGACGGCAAGGAACTGCGGATGCCAGACGAGCTGTCCGGCGGTGAGCAGCAGCGGGTTGCCGTCGCGCGCGCCTTCGTCAACCGACCGATGATCTTGATCGCGGACGAGCCGACCGGCAACCTGGACCCCACCACAAGCGTGGGCATCATGAAGCTTCTCGACCGCATCAACCGCACCGGTACCACCGTCGTCATGGCCACCCACGACGCGGCGATCGTCGACTCGATGCGCCGCCGCGTGGTGGAGTTGTCCGCCGGTCGCGTCGTCCGCGACCAGAACCGCGGTGTGTACGGCTATGGCACCTAACAGCGGCACCTAATAGCGGCACCTAACAGCGGCACCTCCGAACCGAACAGCAGGCACCAGACCACCTGACGCGAGGGAAGTAGACACCGTGCGCGCCCAGTTCGTCCTCTCCGAGATCGGCATCGGCCTGCGTCGCAACCTGACGATGACCATCGCCGTCGTGCTGACGACCGCGATCAGCCTGGTGCTGCTGGGCGCCGGCATCCTGATCAACAAGCAGGTCTCGGTGATGAAGGACTACTGGTACGACAAGGTCCAGGTCTCGATCTTTCTGTGCGCCGACAACAGCACTTCGCCTACCTGCGCCAGCAAGGCGGTCACCCAGGAGCAGCGCGACGCGCTGGACGCCCAGCTGCGGGGCATGCCGATCGTGAAGAACGTCTTCTATGAGTCCAAGACCGACGCTTACGCCCGGTTCAAGGATCAGTTCAAGGACTCTCCCGACCTTGTTGACAGCGTGACCCCCGACGCGCTGCCCGAGTCCTACCGGGTGCAGCTCAAGGACGCGACGAAGTTCGACGTGGTGGCGAGTGCGC
>JANLPD010000662.1:0-5748 GCA_031367045.1 Frankiales bacterium
CCGGACCGGTGGCGACGAGCTCGACAGCGCGATCATCTCCTATGTGAAGAAGGAGTACTCCCTGATGCTCGGGGAGCGCACCGCCGAGGAGATCAAGATGGCCATCGGCTCGGCCTTCCCGATGCCGGACGAGCCGCACGCGGAGATCCGCGGCCGCGACCTGGTTTCCGGCTTGCCGAAGACGATCGTGGTCAGCGCCGAGGAGATCCGCAAAGCCATCGAGGAGCCCGTCAACGCCATCGTCGACGCGGTGAAGAACACCCTCGACAAGTGCCCGCCGGAGCTCTCCGGCGACGTGATGGATCGCGGCATCGTCCTCACCGGCGGCGGCGCGCTGCTCAAGGGCCTGGATGAGCGGCTCAGGCACGAGACCGGCATGCCGGTCCACATCACCGACAACCCCCTGCACTCGGTGGCGATCGGTTCCGGCAAGTGCGTCGAGGAGTTCGAGGCCCTCCAGCAGGTCCTCATCTCCGAGCCGCGCCACTAGCCGGCTCGCGCGGTACCCAGCGGACGGTGCGCGGCTCCCGACGCTTGCGGCTCCTGCTCGTCCTGCTCGTCCTGTCGGCCTTCACGCTGACGGCTTTGGACTACCGGCCTGGTGAGTCGCCCCTGGACGCCCTGCGGCGTGGGGCGGACACGGTCTTCGGCCCGGCCCAGCGGGCGCTCGGGGGTGTCGCGCGCACGGTCGGTGGCGCTTTGGGCGGCCTGCCGAGCCTTGGCAGCAAGGGCAGCGAGCTGGCCGACCTCCGCAAGCGGAACCAGGAGCTCGAGGCGCAGCTGCGCCAGACCGAGGACCTTCGTCGGCAGAAGGCCGAGTGGGACGGCCTCCTGAAGGTCAAGGACTTCGGGACCTACCCGCTCGTGCCGGCCCATGTCAGCGCCATCAGCCGGTCCTTCGGGTTCGAGTGGACGGCAACCATCGACGTCGGCAGCAAGGACGGCGTCAAGGAAGGACAGACGGTGGTCTCCGGCCTGGGCCTGGTCGGACGCACCAAGCGCGTCGGTCCCTACACGACCGTCGTGGTCCTCGTGCTGGACAAGGACTTCGCCGTCGGCGCCCGTCTGCAGCGCACCGCCAGCTTCGGCATCACGACCGGGGACGGCGGTCACGGCGGGACGATGACCTTCGAGCTCGTCGGGCAGAAGGGTGAGCTGCGCAAGGGCGACGTACTGCTGTCCAGCGGCTCGGGAACCTTCGTGCCGGGCGTTCCTGTCGGGCGGGTCACCGCGGTCGACCGGTCGGCCAACGCGCTCACCCGTACCGCGACCGTGCAGCCCTTCGTGGACGTGGCGGCGCTGGACCTCGTCGGCGTCGTCGTCCAGCAGCCCCGGGGGATCCCTCGCGTGCCGATCCCGCCCGCGCCCCTGCCGTCGGCGAGCCCCGCGCCCATGCCGAGTGCGACGATTCGGCGACCATGACGCCGGCCCGCTTTCTGCTCGGCGCGGCTACCGTCCTGACCGCGCTGCTCGTCCAGACCACGATGGTCGCCCGGCTGCCGCTGCCCGGAGCAGTGCCCGACCTCGTGCTGGTCCTGGTCCTGGCGTTCGCGCTCGTCGAGGGTCCGCTGTCCGGGCTCGTCACGGGCTTTGTGGCCGGACTGCTTGCCGACCTCGTGGCGGACCACCAGCTTGGCCGCCTCGCTCTTGCGTACGCCGTCGTCGGCTACGTCGTTGGTCTGCTCGAAGACGACAGCGACCGGTCGGTGCTGCTGCCCTTCGTGACCGTCGCGCTGGGGGCTGCTGGGGCCCTGCTCGTGTTCTCCGCCGAGGGGCTGTTGCTCGGTGACCCGCGGGTGACATTCGGCGCCGTGGTCCGCGGACTGCTCGGCTCGGTCCCCTACGATGTTGTCCTGACGCCGTTCATCGTCCCCGCCGTCGGGGCGCTGGTGCGACGGGTCGACCTCGACCCGCTCCGCCGCTGACCCTTCGAGCCGAGCCGAGCCGCATGACCCCGCTTGACCAGGCTGTGAGGAGTACCTCTGCGTGAGCGACCGCTCCCGGCTGCGCCTGGTCGTCCTTCAGGTCCTCGTGGTGTCCATCCTTGCCACGTTGCTCGGTCGGCTGTGGTACCTCCAAGTCCACGAGGGGGAGAGCTACCGCAACGCAGCCAACGCCAACCGCGTCCGAGAGGTCGTGACGCAGTCAGCCCGCGGGCAGGTGCTGGACGCGTCCGGCCGCGACCTCGTCGGCAACCGTACGGCGCTGGTGGTGTCGGTCAACCGGTCGCTGCTGCGGCAGGAGAAGGACCGCGGCAAGGCGGTGCTCGCGCGCCTCGCGCCCATCGTCGCGATCGCGGCTGGTGACCTCGAGAAGTCGATCGCGCCTTGCACCAAGGTCAACAAGCCGCCGACCTGCTGGAACGGCTCGCCCTATCAGCCGGTCCCGGTGAAGATCTTCGCCGCGGAGGACCCGGCGCAGCTCAGACGCGTGCTGGCTGTCGAGGAGCATCCGGAGGACTTCCCGGGCGTCTCGGCGCAGTACCAGGCGATCCGCGAGTACCCGGACGGCGAGCTCGCCTCCCACCTGCTGGGTTACCTAGGCCCGATCACCGACGAGCGCGCCAACGCTGGCTACGAGAATGCCGTAACCAATGCGCTGGTCGGCAAGTCCGGCGTGGAGCAGACCTACGACCAGGCTCTGCGCGGCGTCGACGGGCTCCAGCGGCTGCTCGTCGACAAGGACGGCACCGTTACCGGCACGACCGGAACGACCGCCCCCATCGCCGGTGCCAAGCTCGTCCTGTCGATCGACCAGAACATCCAGAAGGTCGCCGAGTCGGCGCTGCAGGAGGGCATCATGAACGCGCGGGCGACGACCGACCTGCGCAACCAGCCCCTCATCAACTACCGCGCACCTGCGGGCACGGTCGTCGTCCTTGAGGCCAAGACCGGCCGCGTCGCTGCTATGGCGAGCTATCCCAACTACGCGCCCGCCGACTTCCAGCAGCGCTTCACGCAGGCCGAGTTCGACGCCAAGTTCGGCGAGGCGGCCGGCTCGCCGCTCACCAGCCGGGCGACCCAGGGGCTGTTCGCTCCCGGCTCGACGTTCAAGGTCGTGTCGACCGCGGCGGCCGTGCAGCAGGGCAATTCGCTCGACAGCAGCTACGACTGCACCCCGTCCTACACGGCAGGCAACCGCGTCTTCAACAACTTCGACGGTGAGGCGTTCGGGCCGCTGTCGCTCCGGCGGGCGCTCGTCGTCTCGTGCGACACGATCTTCTACCGCTTCGGCTACGACATGTGGGTCCGCGACGGCGCGAACAAAAATACCGGCAAGGCCATCGAGGCCATGGTCAAGATGGCCCGGGCATGGGGCTTCGGCACGGACGCGGGCATCGACCTGCCGAGCGAGTCGAGGGGCCGCATCGCCGACCGCGCTTTCAAGCAGCGGGCCTACGACGAGCTCAAGGCGCAGAAGTGCCTCAACGCCCAAAAGGGCTACCCGGACGTGGCCACGACCGACCCGCAGCGAGCGGCTTTCCTGACCGCTCTCGCCCGCGAGTTCTGTGCCGACGGTTACGTCTACCGGGCCGGCGACGCGATCAACTTCGCTGTCGGCCAAGGCGACACCCTCGTCACCCCGCTACAACTGGCCGCGGCCTACGGTGCCCTCGCCAACGGTGGCACGCTTTACGAGCCGCGCCTCGGCAAGGCGCTGTTGTCCGCTGACGGGACGACGGTCACACCGATCCCGTCGGTCGTCAAGGGCAAGCTCCCCGTCGACCCGGCCACCCTCGCCTATATCCGCGAGGCGCTGACCGGGGTCACCGACCCCGCGCAGGGCGGTACGGCCAAGGCTGCCTTCGCCGGCTTTGACCGCTCCAAGCTCGTCATCGCGGGAAAGACAGGCACCGCGGAGGTCACCGGTAAACAGGACACCTCGTGGTTCGCCTCCTTCGCACCAGCCAACGACCCCGAGTACGTCGTCGTCACCATGGTCGAGCAGGCCGGCACCGGTGGCACGACCGCGGCGCCGATCACCCGCAAGGTCTACGAGGGCATCTACGGCCTCGCCGGTCAGCAGCCCGCTGTCCCGGGTGGCCATCTGCCGACCGCGCTGCCACGCGTCCGACTGGACGGGACCGTCGCCCCTGTCGGGACGCCGGTCGTCGGTCCTGCCCCGAAACTTCTTGCCCCTTACGGCGTCCAGCCTCCCGGTACCCGGCCTCCCGGCAGCCAGCCCCCGAAGACGTCCGCACTGGGCCCGCGCCAAAACTCGGTCGTCGTTGGTGCGGCGCCGGAGCTGCTGGCCGACGTACCCCGGCGTACAACGAAGACTGCGAGGAGGGCAGCGTGACCGACTGGCCGACGACCCCGCGGGTCGCACCGATCTCGCTGCGTCCCCGCGGCGCCTCCATGCGGGAGCGAGCGCTGCAGCGCGAGTCGCCGCTTCGTCGCGTCGACTGGGTGCTGTTGTTGGCGGTCGCGGCGCTCATCGGCGTCGGGGCGCTGCTCGTATGGTCGGCAACCAGGCAGCGGATGATCGACGCAGGGCTCGACCCGCAGGCGTTTTTGAAAAAGCACGTCCTGAACGCGGCGCTCGGGCTCGCGCTGGCGTCAGTGGCTGCGCTCGTCGACTACCGCGCGCTGCGGGCCTACGCGCCGATTGTCTACGTCGCGTCCTGCCTCGGCCTGATTGCTGTCCTGTCCCCGCTCGGCTCCACCATCAACGGCGCCCACTCTTGGATTGTGCTGCCGGCCGGGTTCCAGATCCAACCGGCGGAGTTCGCCAAGGTTGCGCTCGTGGTGGGGATGGCGATGATCCTGGCCGAGAAGCGTGACGCGGAGGACGTTCCGCGCAACTCCGACGTGCTGCTGGTGCTTGCGCTCGCCGCGGTCCCGATGGGCCTGATCATGCTGCAGCCAGACCTGGGAACGATGCTGGTCATCGTCTTCGTGATCCTCGGCGTCCTGTCGGTTTCGGGCACCCCGGCCAAGTGGATCGCCGGGCTTCTCCTGGTGGGCAGCCTCGTCTGTGTCGGCGCCGTCCAGGCCGGTGTGCTGAAGGACTATCAGCTCGCCCGCTTCACGGCCTTCGCGAATCCGCAGCAGAACCTCGGGTCCACCGGCTACAACACCAACCAGGCGCGCATCGCGATCGGCTCCGGCGGGGTCTGGGGCAAGGGCCTGTTCCACGGCACCCAGACCAACGGGCGGTTCATCCCCGAGCAGCAGACCGACTTCGTCTTCACCGTCGCGGGGGAGGAGCTCGGGCTGGCGGGCTCCGCCACGGTGATCGGCCTGCTTGGTCTGGTCCTCTACCGGGGGCTGCGGATCGCCCGGCTCGCGACCGACCCGTTCGGGCGGCTGGTGGCCGCGGGGGTCGTGAGCTGGTTCGCCTTTCAGAGCTTCGTCAACATCGGGATGACGCTCGGGATCATGCCGGTGACCGGGCTGCCGCTGCCGTTCGTCTCCTACGGCGGGTCCTCGATGTTCGCCAACCTGATCGCTATTGGTTTGCTTCAGAACGTCCACATGCGTTCCCTTGAGCTCTAGAGCGCCCCGTCTCTCACCGGCCGCCGCCCCCGCTCCCGCTCCGGCTCCGGCTCCCGCTCCCGCCAGCCCCGTCCCGGCCCCGCACCGGCAAGGTCATTGTGTCCGGATCCGGGGGTGGTGGCGGCGTGGCGTGGACACGATGACCTTGCAGGCTCGGTCGTGCGCCGCCAGGCCCGTACCGGCAAGGTCATTGTGTCCGGATCCGGGGGTGCCCGCGGCGTGGCGTGGACACGATGACCTTGCAGGCTCG
>JANLPD010000671.1:0-5556 GCA_031367045.1 Frankiales bacterium
GGGGCTCCCACCCCCCGGCTCCTGGTCGTGCGGGGCTGTCCGTGTTGCACCTGAAGGGCCTGCTTTGCACCTTGCCCCGCTCGCCGGCCTGCTGGACGTTGTGTCCGCCGATCCCTCGCTCGCCCGCGCACTCGATGCACCAAGCGTGCCCGCGCTCGACCTCACGGCGCCGGCCGGCCTGCGCCCGTTCGTCGTGGCGGGCCTGGTCCGCCAGGGCCGCACCGTGCTGGCGGTGACCGCCACCGGCCGGGAAGCAGAAGACCTGGTGAGTGCGCTGGGCTCCGTGCTCGACGGCGACCGGGTTGCGCTCTACCCGAGCTGGGAGACCCTGCCGCACGAGCGGATGTCCCCGCGTGCGGACACCGTGGGCCGCCGCCTTGCCGTGCTGCGTCGCCTCGCCCACCCCAGCGCAGAGGACCCGGCGACCGGTCCGCTGGACGTCGTCGTCGCCCCCGTCCGCAGCCTCCTGCAGCCGCAGGTGCCGGGTCTCGGCGAGCTCGAGCCCGTCTCGCTCGTCGCCGGCCAGGAGGCCGACCCCGAGGACGTCATCCGTCGCCTCGTTGACATCTCCTACGCCCGGGTGGAGCTGGTCGAAAAGCGTGGGGAGTTCGCCGTGCGCGGCGGGATCATCGACGTCTTCCCGCCGACCGAGGAGCACCCGGTCCGGGTCGAGTTCTGGGGTGACACGGTCGAGGAGGTACGCCTTTTCAAGGTCGCCGACCAGCGCTCGCTCAACCTGTCGCCGCACGGCCTGTGGGCCTCCCCCTGCCGCGAGCTGTTGCTGACTCCTGAGGTCCGCGCCCGGGCCAGGGCGCTGGGCGAGGCCCACCCGGAGTTGCTCGACATCTGCGACCGCATCGCGGACGGCCACCCGGTCGAGGGGATGGAGGCGCTTGCGCCGGTCCTCGTCGACGACCTCCACCTGCTCGTCGACGAGCTCCCGGCCGACACCTCCATCGTGGTCTGCGACCCGGAGCGCGTCCGGACGCGCGCACACGACCTGGTCAGGACCAGCCAGGAGTTCTTGGCTGCGTCATGGGCGACAGCGGCGACAGGGGGGCAGGCCCCGGTCGACCTAGGCGCGGCGGCGTACAAGAGCCTGGTCGAGGTGCGCGAGCATGCGACCGCCAGCGGGGTCCCGTGGTGGACGGTGTCGCCCTTTACGGCGGATGAGGAGCTGGCGGACGACAGTGCTGTCCTTGCGGCGAGGCAGCCGACGGCCTACCGCGGCGACATCGAGGCGGCGGTCCAGGACGTGAAGAACTGGCTGGCCAAAGGCTGGCGGGTCGTCCTCACCACCGAGGGGCACGGCCCCGCCGAACGGCTCGTCGAGGTGCTGCGGGGCGAGGAGGTGCCGGCCCAGCTGCAGGACGGGCTGACCTTCCAGGCGGGGGTCGTGGCGGTCACGACCAGCTGCCTGCAGACCGGCTTCACCAGCGACCTGCTCAGCACCGCGGTGCTGACCGAGTCCGACCTCACCGGCGCCAGGGGGGTCGGCAGCAAGGACCCCAGCAAACGGATGCCGGCCAAGCGCCGCAATGCTGTCGACCCGCTGCAGCTCAAGCCGGGCGATGTCGTCGTGCACGAGCACCACGGCGTCGGCCGCTACGTCGAGATGGTCCAGCGCACGGTGCAGAGCGCGACCCGTGAATACCTCATCGTGGAGTACGCCAAGGGTGACAAGGTGTTCGTCCCGACCGACCAGCTCGAGCTGGTGACCCGTTACGTCGGCGGGGAGGCCCCGACCCTCGACCGTCTCGGTGGGGGTGACTGGGCCAAGCGCAAGGGTCGCGCCAAGAAGGCGGTCAAGGAGATCGCGGCGGGGCTGATCCAGCTCTACTCCGCCCGGATGGCCAGCCCAGGTCACGCCTTCAGTGCCGACACGCCCTGGCAGCGCGAGCTCGAGGACGCCTTCCCCTACGTCGAGACGCCGGACCAGCTCGAGGCGATCGGCGACGTCAAGGCCGACATGGAAAAGGCGGTCCCGATGGACCGGGTCATCGCCGGCGACGTCGGCTACGGAAAGACCGAGATCGCTGTCCGGGCTGCGTTCAAGGCCGTGCAGGACGGCAAGCAGGTCGCGATCCTCGTGCCGACGACACTGCTCGTGCAGCAGCACTACGGCACCTTCCGCGACCGCTTCGCGCAGTTTCCCGTCAAGGTCGCGGCGGTGTCGCGCTTCAACTCCGACAAGGAGCAACAGACGGTCCTGACCGGCGTCTCGGAGGGCACCGTCGACGTCGTCATCGGGACCCATCGCCTGCTGTCCAAGGACACCCGCTTCAAGGACCTCGGCTTGGTCATCGTCGATGAGGAGCAGCGGTTCGGCGTGGAGCACAAGGAGTTTCTCAAGCAGATGCGCACCGCTGTGGACGTGCTCACCATGAGCGCGACGCCCATCCCGAGGACGTTGGAGATGTCGCTCACCGGCATCCGGGAGATGTCGACGATCCTCACGCCACCCGAGGAGCGACATCCCGTCCTCACCTTCGTCGGCCCGTACGACGAAAAGCAGATCAGCGCCGCGATCCGTCGAGAGCTCCTGCGCGAGGGGCAGGTCTTCTACCTCCACAACCGGGTCGAGTCCATCGACCGGGTGGCCAGGCGGCTCGGGGAGCTCGTCCCCGAGGCACGGGTCGCCATCGGCCATGGGCAGATGGGCGAGGACGCGCTCGAGCAGGTCATGGTCGGCTTCTGGGAGAAGACCTTCGACGTGCTCGTGTGCACCACCATCGTGGAGTCCGGCCTGGACATCCCCAACGCCAACACCCTTATCGTCGAGCGGGCGGACGCCTTCGGGCTGTCGCAGCTGCACCAGATCCGCGGCCGCGTCGGACGTGGCCGGGAGCGGGCCTACGCCTACTTCACCTACGCACCCGAGAAGCCGTTGACGGAGACGGCCTATGACCGGCTCGCCACCATCGCCCAGAACACCGAGATCGGTGCCGGCATGGCGGTGGCGATGAAGGACCTGGAGATCCGCGGTGCCGGCAACCTGCTCGGCGGCGAGCAGTCGGGCCATATCGCGAGCGTCGGCTTCGACCTCTACATGCGCCTCGTCGGCGAGGCCGTGAGCGACTTCAAGCGCGGTGGCACCGACGAGGACGAGGACCAGCAGCCCGACACCAAGGTCGACCTGCCGATCGACGCCCACCTGCCGCACGACTACATCCCGGGGGAGCGGCTGCGCCTGGCGGCCTACCGCCAGCTCGCCGCCGCCGCAGACCACGCAGCCCTCACCGCGGTCCGCGAGGAGCTGGTGGACCGCTACGGCCCGCTGCCCACGCCGGTCGAGAACCTGCTCGCCGTCGCTGCCTTCCGGGTCCGCGCCCGGCAGTACGGCCTCACCGAGGTCACCCTGCATGGCCAGCAGGTGCGCTTTGCGCCGATGCGGCTCCGGGAGTCGCAGACCATGCGCCTGCAACGGCTCTACCCCCGCACCGTCGTCAAGCCGGCCGTCGACACGGTGCTGGTCCCGCGACCCACGACCCAGCGCATCGGCGGCCAGCCGCTGCGTGACACCGACCTGCTCGACTGGGCCAGCGGCCTGCTCGACGCGGTGCTGGGCGGGTCCATCCCTGCTGCAGCCAACGCGGGGACGTGACGCCCCGCCCGGACCACATGGGATCGTTGCCCCGACCGCCCTCTGGAAGGACCGCCCGCACGTGATCCGCACCACTTTGCGCCTCACCGCCGCCACCGGCCTGGCCGCTCTTGTCCTGTCCGGCTGCGCCAACAGCACGCTCCTGACCGGCGCTGCCGCGACGATCGGGGACACCAGCATCAGCTCCAAGCGGCTGGCCGACGTCGTCCAAGCCGGTCTGGCCGATCCGCAGGCGCAGCAGAACCTCGGCAGCGACCGCCCCAAGTTCCAGCGCGACGCTCTCGCGCGGCTGATCTCCCACGTCGCGCTCCAGGAGGCGGCCCGACGCAAGGAGGTAACCGTCACGGAGGGCCAGGTCGACAGCCAGATCGCCGCGTTCGCCGTCCAGGCGGGCGGCCAGGATGCTGCAGAGCAGCAGGCCAACCTGGAGAAGGCGGCAGCGCAGGGCGGTGTGCCTAAGGCTGCACTGCGGCCCTACATCCGCGACATCGTCCTGCGCGACGCTCTCGGCGACGTCCTGACGGCCGACCTCACCGTCCCCCCGGCCGACCTCCAAAAGCTCTACAACCAGGGCCTTGCCACCTATGACCAGGTCCATACCCGACACATTCTGGTGACCAAGGCCGATCTCGCGGACAGCTTGCTCGGGCAGATCCGCAAGAGCCCGGACCGGTTCGCGGCGCTCGCAGCGCAGTACTCCACCGACGCGTCCAACAAGGCCAAGGGCGGCGACCTGGGCTTCGCCGGCAGGGGCGCCTTCGTAGCTGAGTTCGAGAAGGCTGCGTTCGCCGCCAAGCCGGGTGCCACCTACGTCGTGAAGACCCAGTTCGGCTTCCACGTGGTCGAGGTGCTGGAGCGCCGCACTACGACACTGGCCGAGGCCACGCCCATGCTGCGCCGCAGGGCACTCGCCGACCCCCGCACGGCGCGCACCGATGCCTACCTGCGCGATGTCGCCAACAGCCTCGGTGTGATGGTCAACCCGCGCTTCGGCCGCTGGGACGCCAAGGCCGGCGGCGTCATCGACATCCCCGTCGACGGCAACAGCTTCAGCAGCCCGGAGCCGGCGCCGCGCCGCGTCGCGCCGGCCAACCCGATCGTCCCGTCCAACTAGTGAGCGGTCGACTGGTGGCCGGTCGGCTGGTGCTTGTAGCGACGTCTCCACGGTCGGCCCCGGGCCTGTTGTCCTGGCCGGCCTGGGAAGCCCTGCGCGCCGGCCCCGTCTCGGTGGGCGATGCAGGTCACCCCCAGCTTCCCTTTGTGCGTGACGCCGGGGTGACGGTCGAGGTGGTCGAGCGCCCAGGCGCGCCTGCAGACCTGGAACCGGCGTACGACGGGGCCGTTGCCCCGGCGGACCGGGCCCTCGCCCGACTGCTTGTCGACCGGGCGTTGGCCGGTGGCACGGTGACCTGGCTGGCGGCCGGCGCAGCGGACGAGGGCCTGCTTCGTGCGCTCGGCGACGCAGGGCTCCGCGGGGGGATCCCGGTCGAGGTGGTCTACGGCTCCTACGACCTGCCCGGCTCCCGGCTGCTCGACGTCGTCGCGGTGATGGACCGGCTGCGGTCGCCAGGCGGCTGCCCCTGGGATGAGAAGCAGACCCACGAGAGCCTCCTGCCTTACCTGCTCGAGGAGGCCTACGAGACCTACGAGGCGCTCGAGCAGGGCGACCTGGTCGGGCTGCGCGAGGAGCTCGGCGACCTGCTGCTGCAGATCGCCTTCCACGCCCGGCTGGCGCAGGAGCACGACGACCCGTGGTCGATCGACGATGTGGCCGGGGACCTCGTCGACAAGCTGGTACGCCGCCACCCGCACGTGTTTGCGGGCGCATCTGCGCACGATCTCGAGGGCAGCTGGGACGCCCTGAAGGCAGCCGAGAAGGGCCGCACCTCCGTCACTCAAGGGGTGCCGCTCGGGCAGCCCGCCCTGTCGCTCGCCGCCACGCTGCAGCGACG
>JANLPD010000020.1:0-1947 GCA_031367045.1 Frankiales bacterium
ATCATGCAGCGGTGCAGGGAGAAGGTGCAGGGGGTACGGACCGGGGGCTGGTAGGGCAGTCCGGATCAGCTCCAGCCCAGCTCATGCAGCCGGTCGTCGTCTATGCCGACATGGTGCCCGAACTCGTGGATCACGGTGATCCTGACCTCCTCGATGAGGTCGTCGAGGTCCTCCGCCATGAGGCACAGCGGGATGCGGTAAAGGCTGATCCGGTCTGGCAGCGCCCCGCTGTAGTTCTCCCGCTCGGTCAGGGCGACACCTTCGTACAGGCCCAGCAGGTCGGGCTCGTCCGGGTGCTCGTCCTCGACGACGACGATGACGTTGCTGAAGCGCGCGGCGAGCTCGGGCGGAAGCGCATCGAGGGCGTCCTCGACAATTGTTTCGAATGCCTGCAGTGGCAACGGCTGCACGTCGACCAGGTTACGACCCGGGCAGGGCTTTGAGGAGCTCGAGTGCTGCGGCTTTGCCTGAGCTGCCGGCGATGCCGCCGACCGGCGCGGTGGAGGCGCCGCAGGTGAACAGCCCCTTCACCCCAGGCACGGTGTGTCCCGACAGGCGCCGGGTGGGGCGCAGGAACGCAAGCTGGTCCAGGCTGATGTCGAGCTGCATCGGGTGCGCCCCGGGCCAGCGGAGCTCCTCGGCCATCAGGGTGGGCGTCCGGATGGTGCGGGCGAGGATGCTTTCGGTGAAGCCGGGTGCGTGCGCCTCGACCTGCGCAACCATCGCGTCGGCGAAAGCCTCCTGCTGGTCCGCCCAGCCACCTTCGACGTCGTACGGCGCGCAGGGGCAGGCGAGATAGACCGTGTGCCTGCCCGCAGGCGCGAGCGTGTCGTCGTACACGCTGGGGGTGAAGCAGTATGTCGACACCGGGTCCGGCAGCCTTCGCGCCTCGGCCGAGAGGAAGCCGCGGCGGAGCTCCTCGAGGGTGTCGACGTGGGACTGCAGTCCGTTCCAGTCGCCGGGACGGGCGTTGGGGTACGGCGGGAGCCGGTCGGTCGCGAGGTGCACGACGAGCTGGACAGCATTGCCGCGGTGGGCGGCGGCGAGATCTGTGCCGACCTTGCCGCCGAGCGGCGGGTCGAGCAGGTGCAGGAGCGCGGTCTGCACGTCGAGCGCGGTCACCACGGCGGCGGCAGCGATCCGCTCACCGCCAGCGAGAACCACCGCCCGGGCCGAACCGCCTCGCGCATCGATGCTTTCAACGACCGCTGCGGTGCGGACTTCTCCGCCCCAGCCCTCGAGCCGGCGGACAAGAGCACTGGTCAGCGACTGCGACCCGCCACGCGGATGCCATTGGCCGAACAGGTGGTAAGCCGCCTGCCAGAAGACGTAGAAGGAGCCACCCGGCTGGTGCGGTCCCGCGGAGGAGTGGCTGGCGAACGAGGAGATGGGTGCGCGCGTCAGGTCGCTCGGCAGCGCAGTCTGGAGAAGTGCGCCGTACGGCGTGACGAGGTCGTGGGCCAGGCCGACCGGTCCGCCGGCCCGCTTGAGTCCCTGCAGCAGTGGCAACAGCTTGCTGCCCACCGACCTCACGAGCCCCCCGGGGGTGGACCCGCTCTCCAGGCCGGTGACGGCGGTCTTCACCAGCGGCACCGCCCGGTGCATGAAGGCCCGGTAGGCGTCGGCGTCGGCGCGGCTGTGCTCGGCGATCGACGCGACGGTCTGCTCGATGTCGCGGTGGAAGCGCACGATCCGGCCGTCGCGGAACAGGCCGGTGGCGAAGGGGTCCATCGGCACGTACTCGAGCCCGGCGCCCCGCAGGTCGAGCTCCGCCGGGATCCGCGTCATGTTGATGATGTTGTGCGCCGCGGCGTGGGTGTTGAACTGGTAGCCGGGGATGGTCTCGTCGGTGCGGCAGCCGCCGCCGGGCTTGTCGGCGGCCTCCAGGACGACAACGCGCTTGCCGGCCTTGGCGAGGTAGCAGGCTGCGACCAGCCCGTTGTGGCC
>JANLPD010000039.1:0-1664 GCA_031367045.1 Frankiales bacterium
GCTGCTCGACACCGGCCGGGCGGTCACCCTGGACCACCTCGGCGAGGACATCCTCGACGCCGGCCAGGCCGAGGCGACGGTGAAGGGCTACCTGACGCTGCTGCAGCACCTGAAGGACGCCGGCCTCACCCAGGGCGGCAACGCCGAGGTCAGCGTGAAGCTCTCCGCGGTCGGCCAGGCGCTTGACGGGCAGCTGGCGCTGGCCAACGCCACCGTGATCTGCGAAGCCGCCAACAGCGCTGGCACGACGGTCACCCTGGACATGGAGGACCACACCACCACCGACTCGACCCTGGGCATCTTGCGCCAGCTCCGTGCGGACTTCCCTGGGACAGGCGCCGTCGTCCAGTCCTACCTGCGCCGCACGGAGGCCGACTGCCGGGACCTCGCGACGCTGGGGTCGCGGGTCCGGCTCTGCAAGGGGACCTACAAGGAGCCGGAGTCGGTCGCCTTCCAGAGCCGCGGGGAGGTGGACCGGTCCTTCGTCCGCTGCCTCAAGGTGCTCATGTCCGGACCCGGCTATCCGATGGTGGCCAGCCACGACCCGCGGCTGATCGCCATCGCAGGGCAGCTCGCGAAGGGCCGCCCCAAGGGCAGCTACGAGTACCAGATGCTTTTCGGGATCCGGCCCCAGGAGCAGGAGCGCCTGGCCGCGCAGGGCGAGACGATGCGGGTGTACGTCCCGTACGGCGAACAGTGGTATGGCTACTTCATGCGCCGCCTCGCCGAACGCCCCGCAAATGTCGGCTTCTTCCTGCGCGCCCTGGCGACCCGCTCATGACGACCTTCGCGCTCGTGGGAGTGGGCAAGCTCGGCGAGGCGCTGCTGTCCGGCCTGCTGCGCTCGGGCCGGCCCAAGGAGCAGGTCATCGCCGCCGAGCGTTATGCCGGTCGCGCCAAGGAGATCTCCGAGCTGTACGGCGTCTCCACTGCGACCCCACCAGAGGCCGTCGCCCGGGCCGACGTGGTGCTGCTAGCCGTGAAGCCGCAGGACATGCGGACGGCGCTGAAGGAGCTGGCCGGCTCGCTGCGCCCCGAGACGCTCGTCGTGTCGATGGCCGCGGGCATCACGACCGCCCTGCTGGAGTCCGAGCTTCCCGCGGGCACCCACGTCGTGCGGGTCATGACCAACACCCCGGTGTTCGTCGACGAGGCGATGTCGGCGATTTCGGGCGGCACCCATGCCACCGAGGAGCACCTCGCCCTGGTCGAGGACCTGCTCCGCCCGGTGGGCCGCGTGATCCGCGTCCCGGAGTCGCAGCAGGACGCCGTGACGGCGCTGTCGGGCAGCGGACCGGCGTACTTCTTCTACCTCGTCGAGGCGATGATCGACGCCGGCATCCTGCTGGGCCTGCCGCGCGCCGTGGCTGCCGAGCTGATCGTCCAGACCGCCGTGGGGTCGGCCAAGATGCTCAAGGAGTCGGGCGAGCACCCGGTCGTGCTCCGCGAGGCGGTCATGTCGCCGGCCGGCACGACCATCAGCGCGATCCGGGTCATGGAGGACCATGGCGTCCGGGCGGCGATGCTCGCGGCGCTCGAGGCCGCCCGCGACCGCTCCCGCGAGCTGTCCAGCGGCTGACCCGCCGTCCCCGCCCGCCGTCCCGCCCGCCGGGATCCCCGCCCGGCGGATGGGACGGCCGGAGCCCGTCGTAGCGTTGTCGACAC
>JANLPD010000128.1:0-4659 GCA_031367045.1 Frankiales bacterium
GAGCCCGGGGTCGGGAAGTCGACGCTGTTGCTGGAGGTCGCTGCCCGCGCCGCCCGCGAGGGCTCGCCGACCCTCTACGTCTCCGGCGAGGAGTCGGCCGCGCAGGTGCGGCTAAGGGCCGGCCGGACCGGCGGTCTCGACCCCCACCTGTGGATCGCGGCCGAGACCGACCTGGGCGCCGTGCTCACTCACGTCGACACCGTCAAGCCCGGCCTGCTCGTCGTGGACAGCGTGCAGACGATCTCCAGCGCGCAGGCCGAGGGGACGGCCGGGGGCGTGACCCAGGTCCGGGCCGTCACAGCCGCCCTCGTCGGGATCGCCAAGGAGCGCGGGATCGCCACTCTGCTGGTCGGACATGTCACCAAGGACGGCAGCATCGCGGGCCCCCGCACGCTCGAGCACCTGGTTGACGTCGTCCTGCAGTTCGAGGGCGAGCGCCACTCCACGCTGCGCATGGTCCGGGCCGTGAAGAACCGCTATGGCCCAGCGGACGAGGTGGGTTGCTTCACCCTCACCGACAAGGGCATCGTCGGCCTCGCAGACCCCTCCGGGCTGTTCCTGTCCCGTCGTGCCGACCCGGTCGCGGGCACCTGCGTCACGGTCACCGTCGAGGGCCGCCGCCCGCTCATGGCCGAGGTACAGGCGCTCGTCGCCGAGGTGCCCAAGGAGGTCAGCCCACGACGGGCCGTCTCCGGTCTTGACAGCGGTCGCGTCGCGATGGTGCTGGCTGTGGTCGAGCGGCTCGGCGGCGTGCGGATCGGCCGCGCCGACGTCTACACCGCCACGGTGGGCGGCATGCGCCTCACCGAGCCGGCGGCCGACCTCGCGATCGCCCTGGCCATCGCGGGAGCCGTGACCGGCAGTGCTCTGCCCACCGACGTCATCGCCATCGGCGAGCTCGGGCTGTCGGGTGACGTGCGCCCGGTCCCGGACATCGGCCGTCGCCTTGCCGAGGCCAAGCGCATGGGCTTCACCAGGGCCCTCGTCCCCCCGGGCACGGTCAGCACCCCGGAAGGTCTGCGCCTCACCGAAGTCGGCGACGTGATCCGCGCCCTGCTGACCCTGCACGAGCTCGCCCGCCGCACACCGGGGCTCCGTGCGCTCTGACTCCAGGCGGCCGCCCACTCCCGCCGTGATCCGACCGTGACCGAGACGACCCGGACCGTGCGGCCGCGCTCCCTACACTCGCCACACAGACATTGGCGATGGAGGTGCGCGTGGCGACGACGGAGGACCTTCTCCGGTCGACCCTGCAGGCCGTCGCGCCAGGCACGGAGCTGCGGGACGGGCTGGAGCGGATCCTGCGCGGCAATACCGGCGCGCTGATCGTCCTGGGCCACGACAAAGTCGTCGAGTCGCTGTGCACCGGCGGCTTCAACCTCGATGTCGAGTTCTCCGCAACCCGGCTGCGGGAGCTGTCGAAGATGGACGGCGGGGTGGTGGTGGACGGCGATCTCACCCGCATCGTGCGGGCCGGCGTCCAACTCGTGCCCGACCCCACCATCGAGACCTCCGAGACCGGCACCCGGCACCGCACTGCAGAGCGGGTGGCCAAACAGACCGGCTATCCGGTCATCTCGGTCAGCCAGTCGATGCGGATCATCGCGCTCTACGTCGACGGCCGGCGCTACGTCCTGGAGCACTCGGCCGCGATCCTGTCGCGCGCCAACCAGGCCCTCGCTACCCTTGAGCGCTACAAGATGCGTCTCGACGAGGTCGCCGGGACGCTGTCCGCCCTGGAGATCGAGGACCTCGTCACGGTCCGCGACGCGATGGCCGTCTCGCAGCGCCTCGAGATGGTCCGGCGCATCGCCGCGGAGATCGAGAGCTACGTCGTCGAGCTGGGCACCGATGGGCGCCTGCTGGTCCTGCAGCTCGAGGAGCTGATGGCCGGCGTGGAGGGCGAGCGCGAGCTCGTCGTACGCGACTACCTGGCGACCGGCACCGGTCGCAAGCAGCGCTCGCTTCAGGACGCACTTCTCGAGCTGGACAACCTGTCCGCGACCGACCTGCTAGACCTCAGCGCGATCGCCAAGGCGGTCGGCTTTGCGGCCGGCGTCGACGGGCTCGAGGCTGCGGTCAGCCCAAGCGGCTACCGCCTGCTGGCCAAGGTGCCGCGCCTGCCGGCCTCGGTCGTCGACCGGCTGGTCGAGCACTTCGGCGGCCTCCAAAAGCTTCTCGCCGCCGGTATCGACGACCTGCAGGTCGTTGAGGGGGTTGGCGAGACCCGGGCCCGGTCGGTCCGCGAAGGCCTGTCCCGGCTCGCCGAGAGCTCCATCCTGGAGCGCTACGTCTGACCGCCGGGTCAGCCGACGGCGGCGGCGCGGACGGCGGCGACCATCGCGGGCAGGTCGACCAGGAAGACCGGCCCGGTACGGCTACGAAGGACCTTCACGACGTACGACGGAAGCACCCCGTCCTCGTGCGCGGCACCCGCCGCCGGGATCTCGGCGGCTGCTACGACCGCACGGACCTGGTCGACCGCGACACCGACCGCGGTGCCATCGACCGAGCCGCCCGACTCCAGCACGAGGACGTCGCCTCGGTCGTCGACGTGGCCCGAGCGCAGGTCCAGCACGGGCAGCGCCATTCCTCGCAGGTCCAGGACACCGGCCAGCGGAGGGGCCATCCCCGGCAGGTCGGCGAGGCCTTGTAGGCGGACCACCTCGCGCACGGCGTCGAGGGGGGTGGCGTACTCCCGGGCTCCCAGCCGGAAGGTGACCAGCTGCGCCTCGGTCATCTCGGCTCCACCCCGGCCAACTGCCCCTGGAGCTGCTCGCACAAGATCACGAGGTCGTTCACGCTGCGGCCGCCCAGCTCGGCTGCACCGGCGTCGCCCGGGTCCCCACCGAGGGTGTCAGCCGCGGCCCGGTACTCACGCGCGGCCGCAGGTGCGTCATCGAGGCGAGCGAGAACGCCGGCCAGCAGGAAGTGGGCCAACCCGGCATACGGGTCGAGGTAGACAGCCTTGCGAAGCTCGAGCAGGGCATGGGAGTCCTGCCGCTGGTTCACCAGGGCCAAGCCGCGCAGGTAGTGGGCCTCGGCAAGCATGGGGTTGCCGGCGGCGAGATCGGCGGCCAGCTCGGCCGCCTCGGCGTAGCGACCGTTGGCGAGAGCATCCCGGACGACGGGTAGCGAAGCCGGCCGGGACGCCGCGGGTAGGAGCACCCGCGGCCGGGCCAGGGCCTCCCACACCGAGATGCGCCGGCTGGCCGTACGCGGCTCGGAGTCCGGAAGCGCTGCTCGGCCGTCCGGAAGCGCTGCTCGACGCTCCGGCGTACCGCCCGGCCGCCGGTAGGCGAAGGCCGAGGCGTCGCCCGTGCCCAGTGTGACGAGCCGGAAGTCCGCGCTGATCTGCCAGAGCGTCTCGGAGTGGCCCAGGAACAGGTAGCCGCCGTCGCGCAAGCTGGAGTAGAGGCGCTGGATCAGCGCACGCGTGGTCTCGCGGCTGAAGTAGATGGTCACGTTGCGGCACAGCACGAGGTCGACAGTCTCCCCTGCTTGGAAGGGCACCGGCTCGGTCACCAGGTTGTGATGGCGCAGCTCGACCATCTCGCAGATCTCGGGACGCACCTGGTAGGTGCCGTCGGCGTGGGCGTAGAAGAACCGCGCGATCTCCTCCGGCGTGGCCAGCTGCACGGCCCGCGCGCCGTAGCGCGCCTCGCGGGCGGCGGCAAGTGCCCGCTCGGACACATCGGTGGCGACCACCTTGACGTCCCAACCGGCCTTCGCCGGCAGCAGGTCGCGCAGCATCATCGCAGTGGAGTAGGCCTCCTCCCCCGTCGAGCAGCCGGCGCTCCAGACCCGCAGCCGACGACCATGAGCATCGGCGTGGCTGAGCAGCTCGGGCAGGATGTGGCTGCGCATCGCGCGCACCTGGGGCGGGTTCCGGAAAAAGTGCGTCTCCTGGATCGTCACCTCATCAAGCAGCTTCTGGCGCTCGGCCGCGACTGTTGAAACCATGGCGAGGTAGGCGGTGACATCGCGCGAGCCGGTCGCCCTCAGTCGCTCGGCGATCGAGTAGGCCAGCCCATCGCGGCGCGCGTCGTCGAAGGCGAGGCCAGCGGCCCGGGCCAGCAGGACGCGCAGCTGGCCAAACTCCTCGTCAGTCAGGACGACCGTCACCGGTCACCCCTGCCGACCAGCGTGAGCAGAGAACCGGCGACCGCTTCGATAGGCAGCTGGCGCTCGACCGCGTGCAGAGCGACCGCAGCCGCAGGCATCCCGTAGACGGCGCTCGTGGCCTCGTCCTGGCCCAGGGTCATCGCGCCACGTCTGCGCATGGCCAGCAGGCCGGCGGCGCCGTCGCGCCCCATGCCGGTGAGCAGCACGCCGATGGCGCCAGGACCGAGGGCGTCGGCAACGCTGCAGAAAGTCTGGTCGATGCCGGGAACGTGGAACTGTCCGGGCTCCGGCGGAACGCACAGCACCCTGAGCCGCTCGTCCCGGACCAGCAGGTTGGCGCCGCTCGGGGCGATGGTGATCGTCCCTGGCCCGAGCCGCTTGCCGCCCTCGCCAACGGCGACGGGCAGCGGGACGAGCTGGTCGAGCCAGGAGGCGAGCCCGGCAATGAAGCCCTCCGCCATGTGCTGCACCACCAGGACCGCCTGCGCCAGGTCCGCCGGCAAGGCGGACAGCACCGTGAGCAACGCCTGCGGT